>JBDLIA010000097.1 GCA_039715185.1 Gemmatimonadota bacterium | reverse complement strand
CCGACGGCGGCCTCCTTTTGGCAGACCGCGATGATGTGCCAGCCCAGACCCCTCGTGAGCCGTTTCGGCAGCGCCCGGAAGACGGGCACGAAGACGCCATTGAACAGTGCACCCTTGAGTCCGCGGTGTAGCCGGCTGCGCACAGGGAAGCGCTCGTACAGGATGCGCCGCACCGGAAAGAGCGCTATCACCCGCTCAAGATCGTCGGTGCTGAAAAGGTTGAAAGTGGGGGCGTCGTCGTGTTCCAGCGACGTGCGGGTGAGCCGGGCCATGGCGGGCAGCCAGGACCGCTTGTGGTAGGCCATGAACAGCGCCGTTCCGCCTGGGCGGAGCACGCGATGCGCCTCCACGGCGATGCCGCTCGGATCCGGCGCGTAGGGCAACACGCCGTGGCAATACACGAAGTCGAAGCTGGCGTCCGCGAAGGGAAGATGAGCGCCATCCGCGGCCGCCAGCGGAGCGCGTAGCCCCCGGACCTCGAGGTTGCGCGCCGCGAGCGCCAGGGGCGCGTCGGCCAGCTCCACTCCCAGCGCGCTCGCGCCGTGTCCGGCGAAGCGCACGAGGTCGATACCGGCCCCGCACCCTACCTCGAGCACGTCCCGGCCCGCGAAGCGGGGGAAATCCGCCAGCTTCTCCAGGTAGCGGAGCTTGTCGTATCGGTACTCGTCCAGCTCGTCGAAAAACGCCTTGCTGCCCGGCTCGCTGGTGCTCACCTGCTCGTCGTGGACGCGCGAGTTCCAGTACGCGCGCACCGCCGGGATGGCCGGGTGCGGCGCGACGGGGCCCGGCTCCGCGTGCGGTGCGTGGGAGCGCCGCGGCTCGGAGTCCTTCGCCGGAGAGCCGCTCATGCTGCCGCCTCCCGCCGGGCCCGCAGCGTGGCCCGCAGCCCCTCCGCGAGCGGAGTGCGGGCGCTGAAACCCAGATCGTTCTGCGCGGCCGCCGTATCGAAAGCGTTGTCGTTCTCGAAGAACACGATGCTTCTGCGCGAGAAAGGCGGCTGGCGCCCCAGGGCCCCGTAGGCGAGTTCCAACCCGAGTCCCAGGCCCACCGCGAGCGGCCGGGGCAGCGACCGGTCCGGGGCAGGGACGCCCAGCGCGGCGGCGCATTCGTCCACCAGCTCGCGCAGCTTCACGGCGCGCGGACCGCCGATGATGTAGGTGCGACCCGCGTACTCCGCGGGCGCGTCCGCTGCGCGCTCGAACGCCTCCGCTACGTCGTCCACGTAGACCGGGTGCCGCAGGTTGTCGCCTCGTCCAACGTACAGAAAACGACCGCGCGCGATGGCGTCCAGGAGCTTGGCCGTGCGCGGGCAGCCGGGGCCGTATGCCCACGCCGGCCGCAGCACGATCACGTCCTGTGAGTGCTCCCGCGCCGCCTCGAGCGCGGCCCTCTCTCCCGCGAGTTTGCTGCGCTCGTAAGCGTTGCCCGGGTGCTTGGGGGCGGCCTCGTCCGCGGGCGGGTGCTCCACGTGCCCGAATACTCCCACGCTGCTGGCGTGCACGAGGCGGCGCACGCCGTGACGCGCACAGGCTCCGACCAGGTCCCGCGCGGCGGCCACGTTGACCGCGTCGAAGTCGGCCTGCGACGGGTGCACCTGGAGGTGCACGCTGGCCAGGTGGTGGACGACGTCGGTGTCCGCCAACAGGGCATCGAGGAGCGCCGAGTCACGGATGTCGCCTACGCGATCCTCTACCCCGGGCAGCCGCGCCGGCCGCAGATCCAGCGAGACCACCTGGTGCCCGCGCTCGGACAGGTGGCGGCACAGGTGCCGGCCGATGAAGCCGGCGCCCCCCGTTACCAGCACCCTCACGGCGTCAGCCCCCGCTTGCGGGCCGCCACCGCGACGGCGTAGCCGCCGGACCCCGGGACGAGCGCGTCCAGAGCCGAAAACGCGCGTACTACCGGGTAGACCGCGGCGTAGGCGCGGTAGGTCTTCTCCACCCCCCGTAGCTGCTCCTCGCTCGACGGAGCGATCGTGCCTTCCTTGACCTCCGGTTGACTCTTGCGGCGCGCGAGGAGCTTCACGTAGGCGAAGTTGATCGCCAGTTCGGCCAACTCGGTGAAGAAGCGGGAGTAGGCGCCGCGGCCCACCACGTCGAGCCCCGACGCCTCCATCATCTCGGCGAGCTGAGTGGTCGTGTAGCCCTGCACGACGTGTCCGTAGTCGCGTGGGTTCATGCCCACCCAGCGCTTCAGGCGGGCCACCGGGAGCCGCTCGTTCCCGTTTGGGGTTGTCACGACGGCCAGCCCGCCAGGAGCCAACACTCTGGAAATCTCGGCGTTCAGCGGGCCCACATCCGCGACGTGCTCGTGCACGTCGATGACCACGACGCGCTCGAAGAGAGCGTCGGGGAATGGCAGCGCCTCTGGTCCAGCGGCGTGCACGGATTCTTCCAGGAACGCCTCCATCGCGCCGATCCCGTCGCGCTCCATCTCCGCCCAGGCCCAGCGACCGCCGAGGGCTCTCAGTTGATGGTTGATGGCGCCGTTGTTGTCCCCGCCGGTGACGAGCAGGCACCACTGCCGTGCCAGCGGGCCGATCATGTCGGTGATCAGTTCCACCTTCTGGCGCTTCTTCAGGGACTTCCGGTACATGCGTAACTGCCACGGCGTGGTGGCCGCGGAGGGCCTCTCCCCGTCCTCGTTCGGTTGCTTCGCCATGGCGACGCCCTCGCTGCTCAACGCGCCACCTCGGCGGGCCTGGAAGCCCGCGAGGCGCCCAGGCGCGTGAGGTGCTGAAGCGACATTTCCAGCGCGACGAGAGGCCAGATCCGGTGCGCGTGATTCCGGCGGCCGGCCACGTGTTCCTCCAACAGGCCGCGCACCGCGCCGGCCTCGAACCAGCCGCGCTCGCGAACCCTGCGCTCGGCCAGTGCGTCCGCCACCGTCTCCCGCAGGGACGTGCCGATCCAGTGCTTGAGCGGAATGCTGAAGCCTTCCTTGCGTCGGCTCAGCGTGGACTCCGGCAGTATGCCCCTCAGCGCGCGCCTCAGCACGCGCTTGCCGCGGCCCCCGCGCAACTTCAGCCGGGCGTCCACGCGCATGGCGAACTCCACGAATTCGTGGTCCAGGAAGGGCACCCGCGTCTCCAGCGAGCTGGCCATGGAGGTGCGATCCACCTTGGTGAGGATGTCGTCGGGCAGATAGCCCGTGACGTCCGCATAGAGCTGTCTTTGCAGTCCGCGGAAGCCCCGTGCCGCGCCGTCCGCGAGCCGGTCCCGGTAGTGCGCGAGCGGGTCGCGCTCGCCCAGCCGATCCAGCAGTGCCCCGCTGTAGAGAGCGCGCCGCTGGGTCAGATCCTGAAACACCCACCAGCGGGCGTGCTCCAGATCGGACGGCAGCCTCAGGCCGGCCGCGAAGCGCTTCGCCTTGTTGAGGGTCCCCTTCTTGGCCGTGCCGGGCGGCAGCGCTTCGAGCAGCGCGTCGACCACGCGCCATGGAGCGCCGCGCGTGACGTGTCGGAGTCGCCTCGCCCAGCGCTGGGCCCTGTAGGCGTCGTAGCCGGCGAAGAGCTCGTCGCCGCCGTCGCCCGAAAGCGCCACCGTGACGTCCTGGCGGGCCACTCGGGAAACGAGGAACGTGGCGAACGCGGACACGTCCGCGAACGGCTCGTCGAAGTGCGCCACGAGCTGTCGCGCCAGATCCGCCGCGTCCGGCGTGACCTCCCGCTCGGTGTGGTCGGTCCCGAAGCGCTCCGCCACGACGCGGGCGTGGGAGCGCTCGTCGTAGGAACGATCGGCGAAGCCCATCGAGTAGGTCCGAACCGGCTCATCCATGACCTCGGACAGGAACGCAACGATGGCGCTCGAGTCGATGCCGCCGGACAGGAAGGCTCCGACCGGGACGTCCGCCAGGCGGCGGCGTTCAACCGCCTGGAAGAGGAGGTCGCGCAGGTCGCGCTCGGCGCGGCTGGGATCGACGCCCTCGGGATCCCCCCTCAGCGCCCAATACGCACGTTCCGTGTACGGCTCGTCCGCCCCGCAGGCGAGCAGGGTCGCCGGAGGCAGCTTGCGAACCCCGGCCACGATCGTGGCTGGTGCCGGCACGTACTCGTACGTGAGGAAGTCGTCGACGGCCTCGGTGTCCCACTCCAGAGGCACCCAAGGCGCCAGCACGACGGCCTTGAGCTCCGATCCGAACGTGAGCCCGTCCGGCGCGAAGCGGACGTACAGAGGCTTGATTCCCAGCCTGTCCCGGGCGGCCAGGAAGCGGCGCCGACGGGCGTCCCATAGAGCGAACGCGAACATGCCGTTGAACCGCTCGACACACGCGTCGCCCCATTCCTCGTAGGCGTGGACGATGACCTCGGTGTCGCTGCGCGTCCGGAAGCGGTGCCCCAACGCCTCGAGTCGCGCCTTGAGCTCGCGGTGGTTGTAGATCTCGCCGTTGAAGACGACGCGCACGGTGCCGTCCTCGTTGCCCATCGGCTGCTGACCGCCTTCGGGGTCGATGACCCGTAGGCGACGGTTGCCCAGCGCCACCGGGCCGTCCGTCCAGAGCCCCGTCTCGTCGGGCCCTCTATGCCCGAGCGAGGCGGTCATCGCAGCCAGAACGTGGCGGTCGGCGGGCTTGCCGTCCGCGTGCCAGAAACCCGCGATGCCGCACATCGTCAGGCGGCCCCCGCCGCCTGGCCCGCGGCCCGCGCGGTGGCGTCGACGATGCGCTCGAGCGCCTCCATGTACGGCCGCTCGCCGTATCGCTCCTCGGCCACCCGCCCGGCTTCCCGGGCCAGCGCCCTCGCCCGCTGCGGATCCGTCAGCACCCGCACGAGCCCCCGCGCGATCGCGCCTGCTTCGACCTCCACCAGCTCGGCCGTGGTCGGCTCGAGCACCTGGGTGTGGGAGCGAATGTCCGTCGCCACGATGGGGCGGCCCGAGCGCATGTACTGGTAGATCTTCAACGGAGTGTTGGTGCCGCGCAGCCGGCAGGTGACCAGCGCATCGGCGAGCGCCAGGTAACCGAAAACCGCCTGCGGGGCGACCGACCCGACGAGTACGAAGGACTCCGTGAGGCCCGCCCGGTCTACTGTCGCCTGGAGCGCCACGACCTGGTCCGGGTGGCCGCCGACGATTACGAACCTGGCGTCGGGGACGGCGCCGGCCACGACGCGAGCCGCGTCCACCAGGATATCCATGCCCTGGTACGGCTCGAGCGTCCCGGTATACGCCACCACCGGCGCGTCGCCAAGCCCCAGCCGGGCGCGCAACGCGTCGATGTCGACGTCCGTCGGCGGACGCACATCGAAATCCATGGTGTTTTCGATCATCTCCAGCGGTCCCGCGTACGGCGTCGTCGCCACGTGCTCGGCCAACTCCGGGCACACGGCGATCACCCCAGCGGCTCCACTCAGCGTAAACCGTTCCACGGACTCGAACAGCCTGACTACGCCCGGAAGATTCCAGCGCCCGAACGTGGAGAACTGCTGGGGCAAGCTGGAGTGCATGTCGTAGAGGTGGGGCAACCCCGTGCGACGCTGCAGCCACGAGCCCAGCAGCCCCGCCTCTTCGTGCGAGTGAACCATGTCGAAGGTCTGCGTCCGGGCGAGTCGAAGCGCCAGCGAAGCGACCGGGATGTCCAGTAGCAGCTTGGCGATCGACGGCCCTATGGCCACGTCGCGAACCACGGGCGGGCGCGCCGCGCGGTGGATCGTGAGGCCCTCGATGGCCGGAGATTCGCCGAACGGGTACGTGACCAGGTCCACCCGGTGGCCCAGCCGCGTGAGCGCTCTGATGCGGTGTAGAACGCTGAACGGCGTCCCGCGCGGCCGGAAGAACGGCTGCGGCGCGATCATCAGAATGCGCATCGACGGCTTCTCGCGTTGCGGCACGCCCACAACTGTTAGGGAAGTCCAACAGACGCTCGGCGTCCGACTCGCCCGAATCCTCGCATCGCCCCGGGGCGTTTTCCACTGCAAATTGCGGGACGTGGCCCCATACGCACAGTGGGCGGGCGGGCTTCCGCGACGCGACGGATGGGTCCGGGGGCGGCATGAGGACTGCATACTCCGGTCCGCACCGCCTACGAACATGCACGTAAACAGCGCGCTGCCGCGGGTTTCGGGCGGCCGCGAGGACGAGTCGGTGATGCGCCGTGCCCGCCCGTGGATGGGCGGGCCGGGAGCCGGCGGATTTCACGCGCCGCCGCCCAACCGCGGCGGGGCCCCGTACGGGATGCCGTGATCGAGCACCATTTTACGGTCGACGTCGAAGAATATTTCCAGGTCAGCGCGCTCGAGGCGGTCGTCGATCGAGCGTCCTGGGGCGAGCGCGAAAGTCGCGTGGAGTATGCCACCGGGCGCCTCCTGGATCTCCTGGAGGAGGCCGGTGCGCGCGGGACCTTCTTCGTCCTGGGGTGGATCGCCGAACGGCACCGCGATCTGGTGCGCCGCATAGCCGAAGCCGGCCACGAAGTGGCTTCGCATGGCTTCGGCCACCGCCGCGTGTCTACCCTGACGCCGGACCAGTTTCGCGAGTCGGTCCGGCGCGCGCGGGGCGTCCTGGAGGACATCGTGGGAACTGAGATCCTGGGGTACCGGGCGCCGACGTTCTCGATCCTGCCGGGGGGTGAATGGGCCCTCGACATCCTGATCGAGGAAGGCCACACCTACGATTCCAGCCTGTTTCCCGTGCCCCGGCCGGGCTACGGCTACCGCGCCTCGGCACCGCGCTACCCGTACTGGATCGAGCGGCCCGCCGGCCGACTCGTGGAGGTGCCGCCGACGACGCTGCGTCGGTGGGGCGCCAACCTGCCGGCCGCGGGCGGCGCCTATCTGCGCCTCTTCCCGTACTCGCTCACGCGCTCGGCGCTGCGGGAGGCGGAGTCCAGGGACCAGCCAGGTACGCTGTACGTGCACCCGTGGGAGGTGGACCCGGAGCAGCCGCGGGTGCCGGCGCCCCTGTCGGTGCGCGTGCGCCATTACGGCGGCCTCACGCGGGTACATTCTCGACTTCGCCGGGTCCTCCGGGAATTCCGGTTTCGGCCCGTGGCCGAGACCGTGGCCGGACTGTAGGGATATGCGTATCGCACCATTCGACGGAGACGCTGCCGAGTGGGACGCGTTCGTCGCGGCCACCCCCGGCGGCACCTTCTGCCACCTGCACGCTTGGCGGGCCGTGCTGGCGGACGGGCTGGGCCACGATCTGGGCCTGCTCGCGGCCCGTACTGGGCGAGAGCTGGAAGGGGTTCTGTCGCTGGCGGCGGTGCGCGGCCCGTTGGGTTCCTTCCTGGTGTCGGTGCCTTTTCTCAACTACGGCGGAGCGATCGGGACGCGCGCAGCGCGGACCGAGCTGATCTCTCACGCCGTGGAGGAGGGAAGGGCGAGGGGAGTAGACCTGGTGGAGCTGCGCCGCCGGACGCCCGCGGCGGACGCCCTCGCCGGCGGGCACGACGTCCCGGGGCTGATTCCGGAGGTACGCGTGAGCGATCGGCGGGTGACCGTGGTGCTGCCGCTGCCGGCGACCGCTGACGAGCTGTGGGACGGCTTCCGCTCCAAGCTCCGGGCCCAGGTGCGCAGGCCCATGAAGGAGGGCATGGAGGCGCGCTTCGGCGCCGACCAGACGGGTCCCTTCTACGGCGTCCTGGCCAGAAACATGAGGGACCTGGGGACGCCCGTGCTGCCGCGCCGATTCTTCGACGCCATCGTGCGCGGCCTCCCCGCCGAGGCGACCATCGGCGTCGTCTACCACGAGGGTCGGCCGGCCGCCGGGGGCTTCGGTTTCCTGTGGCGCGGCGAGTTGGAGATGACCTGGGCGTCGGCGGTTCGTTCGCTGAACCGACTCGCCCCGAACATGCTGCTGTACTGGGAGTTCATGCGGCACGCCATCGGGCGCGGCGCGTCGACGTTCAACTTCGGGCGCTGCCCGCCGGGCGGCGGGACGCACCGGTTCAAGCTGCAGTGGGGAGGCGTCGACGAGCCGCTACCCTGGCTCCAGTGGTCCGCATCGGGCGCCGGCGGGACGCCATCGCCGTCTTCGGGGCGCCTCGCGCTGGCGACCCGCATCTGGCGGCGGCTCCCCGTGCGTGTCGCGACGGCGCTCGGCCCGCGCATCGCGAGGACGATCCCGTGAGCTTGCGCAGGGTGCCGCCGGCCTACGCGCCGATCCGGCCGCTGGGGTGGCTGCGCGCCGGCGGCGCCGACCCGCGGGCGGGCCTGGCGAGCCTCCTGCGCGAGCGCCTCGACGCGCAGCAGGTGCTGCTGACGGGTAGCGGCACGCAGGCCCTGCGACTGGCGGTGCGGGCCACGCTCCGGTGGCGGCGCGGAGGCGCTGGCCGCGCCGCCGACGCCACCGTCGCGGTCCCCGCGTTCACCTGCTTCGACGTGGCCTCGGCGGTGCTCGCCGAAGCCGGCCGGATCGCCTGCTACGACGTGGATCCGGCGACGCTGGCGCCGGAGCCCGCGTCCTTCGGGAGGGTGCTGGCGGGGGCTCCAGCGGTGGTCATCGTGAGTCCGTTGTACGGCGTACCGGTCGACTGGGACCGGATCGCCGGCCTGGTTCGTGGGAGCGGCGCCGTCCTGATCGAGGACGCCGCGCAGGGGCACGGCGCGTCCTGGAAGAGCGCGCCCCTGGGTGCCCTCGGAGAGCTGAGTGTGGTCAGCTTCGCGCGCGGCAAGGGCTGGACGGGCGGGGCCGGAGGGGCGCTACTTGTGCGCGGGGAGGCGGCCACCGCGCTGGACGCCGGGGCCGGCCTCGCGCCGGCCGCTGCGGGGAGCGGCATGGACGTGGTGGCGTCCGCCGTGGGCCAGTGGGCGTTCGGCCGCCCCGGGTTGTACGGCCTGCCTGCCCGCCTGCCCTGGCTGCGGCTCGGGGAGACGGACTACCGGGACGCGCCGACTCCGTCCGCAATGGCCTCGGCGGCGGCGCGGTTGGCGCTGGCCACCGCGAAAGCGGCGGACGCCGAGGCCGCCGAGCGCCGGCGCCGCGGAGCGTGGCTGCGCGAACGGCTGCCCGCGGGATCCTGCGTGCCGATCCCGGACGGGGGACGCGGCGGCGAGCTTCGGCTCCCCGTGCGGATTCCGGGCGGGGCCGCTGCGCTTGGCCCGGAAGGCGAGGCGCTAGGAGCCGCGCAGACGTTTCCCGCGATCATCCCGGCGCTGCCGGCGGTCGCCGGTCGATTGGACCCCGGCGAGGGGCGGTGGCCCGGCTCGGAGATGCTCCTGCGGGAGCTGGTGACGCTCCCTACCCACTCGTTGCTTCGACGCAACGACGCCGAGCGGCTGTTGCGGATGGTCGACAAGGTGGCATCGTCGGTTGGGGGCGGGGACAGCGACGGGCGCCGCAAAACGGGCAGATTATCGCGGCACGACGGTTGCCCACCGGGGGAAGGGTGATGGGATACGAGCCTTCTTTGAGCGTGGTCGTTCCTCTGTTCGACGAGGAGGCCAACGTGGCTCCGCTGGTGGAGCGCTTGCGTGCGAGCCTGGAGGCGGCCCGGGTCGCCTCGTGGGAGGCCGTGCTCGTCGACGACGCCAGCAGGGACGACACCCTCGAGGCGTGCCGGGACGCCGCCGCCGCCGACGCGCGCATCCGCGTGCTGGCGCTGGCCCGCAACTACGGGCAGACGACAGCGCTCCAGGCCGGCTTCGACGCCGCTCGCGGGGACGTGGTGGTTACGATGGATGGAGACCTGCAGAATGACCCCGAAGACATCCCGCTGTTGCTCGCGGAAATCGAGGCGGGGCACGACCTGGTCGTGGGCTACAGGGTCCGCCGCCAGGACGCGTTCGTCATGCGCAAGGTGCCGTCCTGGGTCGCGAACCGGATCATCCGCCGACTGACCGGAGTGCCGGTGAGGGACGTCGGGTGCGCGCTCAAGGCGTACCGGAGAGACCTCCTGGATCGGCTGCACCTCTACTCGGAGATGCACCGCTTCATCCCGGCGTTCGCGGCCGCGGGCGGCGGCCGCATCACCGAGATTCCCGTGCGGCACCACCCGCGGCTCGCAGGCGCTAGCAAGTATGGGCCGGGCCGCACCTGGCGCGTGCTCGCCGACATGCTGACGGTCAAGATGATCCAGTCCTACGCAGACAGGCCGTTGGCCCTGTTCGGGCCCGCCGCTCTGGTCGCGTTCGGGCTGTCGGGGCTGACGGCCCTTGCGGCCGTGGGCGCGGCGCTGGGGCTGCGGCCGTGGCTCGCGAGCGCCATCGTCCTGCCCGGAATCTCCCTGCTCGTTCTGGGCCTGGGGGTCTTCCTGGTCATGGTGGGACTGATCGCCGAGGTGTTCCTGCGCACCGAGGCCATGGACGCTCCGCGCCCGCTGCCGGTCGTGCGTGAGGTGCGGGCGTGAGCGGCCCCGGCCTGGTGTCCGTTCTGGTGCCGGTGCGCGAGCGCCCCGAGCCCCTCGCGGAGCTCTACAGAGAATACGCCGAGCCCCTGCGCGACGCCGGGCTGCCCTTCGAGTTCGTGGTGATCTGCGAGCCCTGGTTCGAGACCCTCGGGACGCCTTTGCTGGAGTTGGCCGAGCGGGGTGAGCCGATCACCGTGCTGCAGCTCGGTCAGGGAGTCGGAGAGGCCACCATGCTGAAGGTGGCCGGCGCGAAGGCGCGGGGGGACGTGCTCGTTACGCTGCCCGCGTATCGTAGGGTACAAGCGGCGGTTCTTGTCGACCTGGTGGCGGCCACCCGGGAGGCCGACCTAGCTCTAGCGGTGCGTTGGCCGCGCCGTGACTCCTGGATCAACCGGGTCCAGAACCGCTGGTTCCACAGGCTGGTCCGGTGGTTCACGGGATCGCACTTCCGGGATCTGGCGTGCGGAGTCCGGGCGCTGCGCCGCCGCGTCCTGGAGGAGACCCCGCTCTACGGCGACTTCTTCCGCTTCCTACCCTTGCTGGCCCAGCGCGAGGGATTCCACGTGGTCGAGCTGGAGGCCGAGCAGCACCAGGGTGACAACCAACCTCGCGTCTACTCGCCGGGCATCTATCTGCGGCGCCTGATAGACCTGTTGGGGATGTTCTTCCTGCTGCGATTCACCGAAAAGCCGCTGCGCTTCTTCGGCCTGGTGGGCAGCATCTCGGCGCTGCTCGGCGCGGCGGTGCTGGGCGTCGTATCCGTCCAAAGGTTGCAGGGCGAGCCGCTCGCGGACCGCCCGGTCCTGCTCCTGGGGGTCCTGCTCCTGGTGCTGGGGGCGCAGGCGGTCGCGTTGGGGCTCGTCGGCGAAATGATCGTATTCCACCACGCCCACCAGCGGCGCCGCTACAGGCTCGCCGAGAACGTGCGGGAGCTGACGGCGGACCGAGCTCTCCCTTCCGCGGACGAACGATCCGGACGGGCGGTGGGGGCGGACGACGAAGATGGACCGTCGGGGGGGTCGCCCGCCGCGGGAAGCGCCGCGACTCCCCCTTCCGCCGGGTCAGGTGCAGGGGAGCCTGCGCCCCCCGGCGATCGCGGAGCCGTGCGCTCGTCCTGGACGACGTGGGCCCGCCTGGCCATCGGAGTTGGCCTTCTGGGGGTGCTCCTGTCACGTGTGGACCTGTCTCAGCGCACCATCAGGATCGGGGCCGAAGTGGTCCTCGGGGTGGGCGTCACCGGAGCGCTGCTGCTCCTGGCGCAGGCGGTGAGCGCGCTGCGCTGGAAGGAAATCCTGGGCGCACAGGCGCCCGCGTGGGGCTTCCTTTTTCGCCTCTACCTCATCGGCAACTTCTTCAGCCTGTTCCTGCCGACGTCGGTCGGTGGGGACGCGGTACGCGCGGTGGCGGCGTCCAGGGCCCTGCCCGCCCGCGCGGCCGCCGTTACCAGCGTGGTGGTCGATCGCCTCATCGGCGTCGCCGCGTTATTGGCGTACCTGGCACTCGGCGTAGTGGCGGCTCCCGCGGTCATCGCGCGGGCGGGCGCAGCGGCGGAGTGGCGCGTGCCCTGGCTGCCCGTCGCCGCCGCCGTGGTGGTCTCC
>JBDLIA010000096.1 GCA_039715185.1 Gemmatimonadota bacterium | reverse complement strand
GGTGATCGGCATGGCGCTCTACACGGGCGCCATCGACGCGCGGGCCCTGGCCCGAGAGTTCGGCCGCGACGACGGCGGCCTGGGACCACCACTGGCACCGGACGATGGAGGAGCGGCATGAGCGTCGTCACCCGGCGCACCACGGAGACCGACGTCCGCGTCGAGGCGAGATTCGGCGCAGACGCGGAAGCGAGCATCCAGACCGGCGACGCCTTTCTGGACCACATGCTGGTCACGCTGGGCCGCTACGCCGGGGTGAGCCTCCACGTGCGCGCCACGGGCGACCTGCGCCACCACCTGATCGAGGACGTGGGCATCACGCTGGGCACCGCGCTAGCGCGCGCCCTGCCGGAGGCGTGCCGCCGCTACGCGGACGCGGTGGTGCCCATGGACGACGCCCTCGTGCAGGCCGCGCTGGACGCCGGCGGCCGGCCCTACTACGAAGGCCGCCTGCCGTCGCGCCTGTACGAGCACTTCCTGCGCTCGCTCGCGCACGCCGCCGACTTCACGCTGCACGTGCGCGTGATCCGCGGGCGCGACCGGCACCACATCGTCGAGGCGGCCGTCAAGGCGTTCGGGCTGTGCCTGCGCGAGGCCGCGGGCGAAACCGGCGCGGTGTTCAGCACCAAGGGCCGCGTCGAATTGGAGGTCGAGGACTGATGCTCCTGGATCGCGTCATCGTGTGCCTGGACGTGGACGCCGGCCGCGTCGTGAAGGGCGTCAGGTTTCGGGATCTGCGGGACGTGGGCGACCCCGTCGAGCTGGCGGTGCGCTACGAAGCGGAGGGCGCCGACGAGATCGTGTTCCTGGACGTGTCGGCGTCGGTGGAGGGCCGCAAGGCCATGACCGACGCGATCACCCGCACCGCCGAGCGCTTGTTCATCCCGCTGACCGTGGGCGGGGGCGTGTCGGAGGTCGATGACATCGCGCACCTCCTGCGCGCGGGCGCCGACAAGGTCGCCGTCAACACCGCCGCGGTGCGCCGGCCCCGGCTCCTGGAGGAAGCGGCGGCTCGCTTCGGCAGCCAGTGCGTGGTCGCGAGCATCGACGCCCGCGCCGACGCGCCGGGCGACACCGGGCGCATCGCCTACCGCGTCTTCACCCACGGCGGCCGCGCCCCCTCCGACCTGGAGGCGGTATCGTGGGGCGTGGAGTGCGCCCGGCGCGGCGCCGGCGAGCTGCTGCTCACCGCCATCGACAGGGACGGCACCCGCGAGGGCTTCGACCTGGACCTGACCGGCGAGGTCGCGCGGCGCGTGCCCGTGCCGGTGATCGCGAGCGGGGGGGCCGGCCGGGCCGAGCACTTCCGCGAGGCCTTTCAGGTGGCGCGGGCGAGCGCAGCGCTGGGCGCCGGCATATTCCACGAAGGGCTCACCACGGTGGGCGACGTCAAGCGCGAGCTCGCCGCCGCCGGCGTGCCGGTGCGGACCGCGTGACCAAGGGAGAGGGACCATGACCCACGAACCGGGTTTCGAAGCGCTGCTGGACTTCGCGCTCGACCTGGCGCGCCGCGCCGGGCGACTCACGCTGACGCACTTCCAGACCGGCGTGGCCGTGGACACCAAGGCCGACGGCACCCCCGTGACCGAGGCGGACCGGGGCGCGGAGCGCCTGATGCGCGGGCGGATCGAGGCGCGCTTCCCGCGCCACGGCGTCGTGGGCGAGGAGTTCGGGGAGACCAACCCGGGCGCCGCGCGGCGCTGGATCCTGGATCCCATCGACGGCACCAGGTCGTTCGCCCGCGGGGTGCCCCTGTACGGCGTGCTGGTGGCGCTGGAGGAAGACGGCGAGGCTGCGCTCGGCGTCCTGCACTTCCCCGCGCTGGGCGAAGAGACGGTGTACGCGGCGCGTGGCGCTGGCTGCTGGTGGAACGGCCGGCGCTGCTCGGTCTCGGACGTGTCCGACCTCGCCGACGCTCTCGTGCTGACCACCGACGCCCGCCCCGCCGCCGAGGCCCCCAGGCGCGCGGGCTGGGAGCGCCTGCGCGACGAGGCCGGCGTGGCCCGCACCTGGGGCGACTGTTACGGCCACGCGCTGGTGGCGACGGGGCGCGCCGAGGTCATGGTGGACCCCCTGGCCAGCGCCTGGGACGCCGCCGCGCTGCGGCCGTGCGTGGAGGAGGCGGGCGGAGTATTCGGAGACTGGGCGGGACGGGCCACCCACCTGGGAGGCTCGGCCGTCTCGACCAACGCAGCGCTGGCCGGGCTCGCGCGCGCACGGCTGGGGGTGGAGCAATGAACGCCGACCCGCGCGGCGCGGCGCGGCTGGCGGGCGGATCCCGGCTGGGCGCTCCGGCCGATCTGGACGCGTTGAATTTCGCCAAGGGCGGGGGCCTCGTGCCCCTCATCGCCCAGGACGCCGACAGCGGCGAGGTGCTGATGCTCGGCTACGCGAACCGGGAGGCGCTGGAGCGCACCCTGGCCGAGGGGCGCGTCTGGTTCCATTCGCGCAGCCGCGACCGCCTCTGGATGAAGGGCGAGACCAGCGGCAACGAGTTGCGCCTGGTCGCCGCGCACGCGGACTGCGACGGCGACGCCGTGCTGGCGCTGGTGCGCCCCGCGGGGGCCGCGTGCCACACCGGCGCGCGCTCGTGCTTCGGGGGGACGCCGGTGCTCCTGGGGCTGGCCGACACGCTCCGCGCCCGCGCGCGCGACCTACCGGAGGGCAGCTACACGACCCGGCTCCTGGCGGACGCCAACCTGCGGCTCAAGAAGCTGGGCGAGGAGGCCGCGGAGCTGGTCGCCGCGCTGGCGCTCGGCGACGCCGAATCGGTCCGCTCGGAGGCCGCCGACCTGCTCTACCACGTGCTCGTCGCCGGCCTCGCGGGCGGCGTGCAGCCGGAAGAACTGCTGGCAGAGCTGCGCGCGCGCCGCTAGCGGCGGCGCTTCGCGACCAGGCGGTAGGCCAACAGCAGGATGATCGAGCCGAGTATCGCCAGCATCAGCGACCAAACGTTGAACCCGGTGATGCCGCCGTAGCCCATGCGCGTGCCGATGAAGCCGCCGATCACGGCGCCTATGATGCCGATCAGGATCGTGACCAGGCACCCCCCCGGGTCCTTGCCCGGCATGATGAGCTTGGCCAGCCCTCCGGCGACGAGTCCGAAGACGATCCAGGTGAGTATGTTCATGTTTAACAGGTCGTTGCGGTGTGAGTCGATCCTCCCCCGACCCTACGGCGCCTCGCCCCGGGAAGTGTCGCCCGCGCTCATACCGTGAACTGACCGACGCTTCCCTGCAGCTGCTCCGCCGCGGCCAGGAGCTGGCCGCTGGCCGCCCCCAACTGCTCGCTCGCGGCCGCCTGCTGCTGCGCCGCGACGCTCACCTCCTCGGCCGAGGCGGCGTGGTGCTCGGCTGTCGCGCCGACGCCGTTGAGCGTCTGCGCGAGCTGCTCCAGGTCGCGCCGGTTCGCGTCGGCCACTTCGGACACCGCGGCCGCGGCCTCGCCCACCTCGCCCACCGCGCCCAGGATGTCCTCGAACGCGGACTCGGCCGAGCGCGAGACCTCCTCGACGCCCACCACGCGGCGCGCCCCTTCTCCCATCGACGCGACCACCTCGCCGACCTTGTCGCGCACGCCGGCCACCGACTCCGAGACCGCGTCGGCTTCGCGCGCGCTGCGGTCGGCGAGCCCGCGCACCTCTTCGGCGACCACGGCGAACCCGCGCCCGTGCTCTCCCGCGCGTGCCGCCTCGATGGCCGCGTTCAACGCGAGCAGGTTGGTCTGCTGGGCGATGCCCTGGATGGACTCGACGAACTCGGTGATCCGCTCCGACGCGGACTCCAACTCGGACACGCGCTCGGCGGTCGCGCCCACGGCCTCCCTCAGCTCCAGCAGCACGCGCGTCGCGTGCGCCACGTCACTGCGCCGGCTCTCGGCCAGCTCGCCGATCCGCTCCCCCAATTCGGCGGCGCGCCGGGAGCGCTCGGTGAGCGTGTCCGCGCCGCCCTCGATGCCGCCCAGCGAGTCCAGCGCGCTGCGCAGGCCCGCCACCTGCTCGCCCGCGCCGGCGCTTATCTCGCCCATCGCCGAAGAGATCTCGGCGTTGGAGGACGCCACCTGCTGGGCGATCGTGGCGACGTCGCCCGAGGATGCGCGAATCTGATCGGCCGTGGACACGGTGGACCCCACCATGTCCCGGATGCGGTTGGCCATGCCGTCGAAGGCGCGCGCCAGCACGCGCAGCTCGCCGGGCATGCGACCCTCCGCGCGCGCCGTCATGTCGCCCTCGCCCAGCCTGCTCGCGGTGGTCGAGAGTCGCCCGAGCGGTGCCTGCACCGAGCGAATGGTGAACTGAATCAGCAGCACACCGATGACCACCAGAACCGCCATGAAGGCGAGCATGCCGCCCTGGCGATCGTCCGCCGCGTCGGTCAGCGACTGCGCGGTGGCACGCACTTCCTCGGCCTGCTCGGCGGCCAGGCTCATGAGCTCGGAGTCCAGGTCGGCGATGAGGGGGCGCGCCGGAGCCAGCGACTCGACGGCCTCTCCCACGCGCCCCAGATCGGTGAGCGCGTGCGCCAGCGCGTACTGCACCTCCAGATGGGAGTGCAGGCTCTCGATGCGCGCCAGCCGTTTCTTCTGATCGTCGGTCGTGGCTGCCAGGCGCTGGTAGGAAGAGCGCGTCCTGTGCGCCTGCGAGCCCAGCGCCGTGAAATCGCGCTGGGTTTCCGGGCTGGGCCGGACGAGATAGCGCTCGCCCTGCCCGATCTGCTTGTGGACCGCCACCGAGAGTTGCGTCGTGGCCCGCCCCGCGGCCTGGATCTCGTCGATCCCGTCGCGTACCTCGTCCACGAGTTGCTCCACCGACGACACGCCCTGTAGGGCGACCAGCACGGCACCCAGCACTAGCGCGGTGAACGCCACGTAGAGGCGCCCCTCGATGGTCCCCAGAAGGGTGAAGAATCGATTCATTTGGACAGCAGCCAGGCCAGCGATCCCGGGGAGGGAGCGACAGCATCATAGGCGGCCGGCGGCGTGGGCGTCAACGCCAACGTACTGGCGACCCACGGACGCCGCCGAATATCTTGGCCGGGTGAACCAGGAACCCGACCGGACACCCGACCGCCTCATCGACCGAGCCCGCCGCGAGGCCGCCATCCAGGCGCTGAGCCAGGGCTTCGCCGACGACCGCCTGAGCCTGGAGGAGTTCGAGGCCCGGGTGGAGCTGGCGATCAAGGCGCGCACCGAGGACGACCTGGGCCGCCTCCTGGCGGATCTGCCGGCGCCGCTGCCCGCGCCGGTGGCCACGCCCCAACCCCTCGCGACCACCCGCCCCACGTCCGCGCGCACCCGCCCCGCGAACCCGGAGCGAGACGAGCGCCGTCAGTACGTCGTGGCGATCCTGAGCGGCGCCACCCGCAAGGGCGAGTGGGAGCCCTCCAGGCACCTGTTCGCCTACGCCTTCTGGGGTGGCGCCGAGTTGGACTTCCGCGAGGCCGCGCTCGCGCCCGGCGTAACCAACGTGACCGCCATCGGCATCATGGGAGGCGTGGACATCATCGTCCCGCCGGGGGTGGCCGTGGACGTGGAGGGCTTCGCGCTGATGGGCGGCATCGACCAGGTGCACGAGCGCGGCGCCGGCGACGACCCGGACGCGCCGCGCATTCGCGTGCAGGGCTTCGCCCTGATGGGAGGCGTGGACGTCAGCGTGCGTCAGGCGGGGGAGTCCAAGCGCCAAGCGGCGCGGCGCAGGCGCGCCTCCAGGAAATCCCTGAGGCGCGGGTCTTGATGGCACGGGCGCTGTGGCGGGGCCAGGTCCTGGCGGAGAGCGACGCGCCGGAGGAGCTCGAGGGCAGCCTCTACTTCCCACCCGAGTCGGTGCGCTGGGAGCACCTGCGCGAAACCACCCGGGAGACGACGTGCCCGTGGAAGGGGACCGCGCGCCTCTACGACGTGGTCGTCGAGGGCGGGGTCAACCCGCTGGCCGCCTGGGTCTACCCCTCACCAACGGCACGGGCGAAGCACATCGGGGGTCACCTCGCGTTCTGGAAGGGCGTGGACGTCGAGCGCTAGACCGACCTCCGCCCGGGCCCCTCAGCCGCAATATTCGGTCAGCGCGCGGGTGATCTTCTCGGCCACGACCGGATAGGGCCGCCCCTCGATCTCGGCCCGCGACAGCATCCAGAGCGTCTCCCCCCCGCGTACGATGGCCACGGCAGGTGAGGACGGGGGGTGCGGCGCGAAGTACTCCCTGGCACGCGCGGTGGCGTCCGTGTCCTGGCCCGCGAATACGGTCGTCGCGACGCCGGGAGCCGGGCCGCGCGCGAGTGCGTCGCGAACCGCGGGACGCATGATGCCGGCCGCGCACCCGCACATGGAGTTCACCGCCACCAGCAGCGTCTCCGGCTCCGCGAACGCCGCGTCCACCTGCTCCGGCGTCACCAGCTCCCGCAAGCCCATCGCCCGCATTTCCTCGCGCACGGGCCGCGCCCTCAGATCCGTCAAAGACATCGCTTCCCCTTCCCGTCCCTTCCGCTACGGGGGTCCTTCGGCAAGTATAACGGCTCACGCGAGCCGGGCGACCACGATGGCCGCGGGTCGTCCGAAGGGATACACTACCCGCGCGCGGCGTGATTCATCCGCGCCCGCGACACCCACGGGAGTTCGTTTGGCCACGGTCGCACCCCCACACGAAGAAGAGGCTCTGGGCAGGGCCTACGACGCGCGCCTGATGCGGCGCCTGCTGTCCTACGTGCGCCCGCACCTGGGCAAGGTGACGCTCGCCGTGGCCATGCTCGTCGTTGGCGCCGCGCTGGAGCTGGTCGGACCCTGGCTCACCAAGGTCGCGCTGGATCAGGCCATCCCGCAGGGTGATACGCGCCTGCTCGGCCTGCTGGCGCTCGCCTTCGCGGGCACCCTGCTGGGGGGCTTCGCGCTCGCGTTCGCCCAGACGCTGCTGACCACGTGGCTCGGCCAGAGCGTCATGTACGACCTGCGCAAGCAGCTCTTCGGGCACCTCCAGCGCCTGCACGTGGCGTTCTTCGACCGCAACCCCGTGGGGCGCCTGATCACCCGCGTGACCAACGACGTGGAGGTGCTGAACGAGTTGTTCGCGAGCGGCATCGTCACGGTGTTCGGCGATGTCTTCACGCTGCTCTTCATCGTCCTCGTCATGCTGGCGCTGGACTGGCGGCTCGCGCTGGTGACGTTCCTGGTGTTGCCGTTCGTGTTCCTGGCGGCGTTCCTGTTTCGCTCGCGCATCAGGGCCGCCTACCGGCAGATCAGGGTCCGCCTGGCGCGCCTGAACGCCTACCTGCAGGAGCGCCTCACGGGCATAGAGGTTCTGCACCTGTTCGGCCAGGAAGAGAAGGCCGCCGAGCGCTTCCGGGAGATAGACCGCGACTACCTGAGCGCCCACCTCCGGTCCATCACCTACTACGCGCTGTTCTTCCCGATCATCCAGGTGCTCACCGCGGTGGCCATCGCGCTGATCCTGAGCTACGGCGGCGTGCGCATACTGGACGGCGCGCTCACGGTCGGGGTGCTCGCGGCCTTCCTGCAGTACGCCGCGCGCTTCTTCCGGCCCATCCAGGACCTGTCGGAGAAGTACAACATGCTGCAGGGGGCGATGGCGTCCTCGGAGCGCATCTTCACGCTGCTGGACACCGAGCCGGGCGTGGCGGACCCGGCGCGGCCGCGCGCGCTGCCGCTGCCGGCGCGCGGCGAAATCGAGTTCCGCGGCGTGTGGTTCGCGTACGGGAAGAGGCCCGGAGAAGCCACGGAGGACGACGCAGGCGTCCCCGAGCAGGAGTGGGACTGGGTGCTGCGCGACGTGAGCTTCCGCGTCGCGCCGGGCGAGCGGGTCGCGGTGGTGGGGCACACGGGCGCGGGCAAAACCACGCTCATCAGCCTGCTGATGCGCTTCTACGAGCCGCAGCGCGGCGAGATCCTCTTCGACGGCGTGCCCATCAGGGACGTGTCGCTGGAGGACCTACGGGGGCGCATCGGGCTGGTCCTGCAGGACATCTTCCTGTTCAGCCAGGACGTCCGCTACAACATCGCGCTGGGCCGCGAGGACCTGGACGAGGACTCGGTGCGCGCGGCGATCGAGCGGGTGGGGGCCGACGCCCTCGTGGACCGTCTGCCCCGTGGCCTGGCGCAGCCGCTGGCCGAACGGGGCGCGTCGCTGTCGGTGGGGGAGCGCCAGCTGCTGTCCTTCGCGCGCGCGCTCGCCTTCGACCCGGTGGTGCTGGTCCTGGACGAGGCCACCAGCTCGGTCGACTCGGAACTCGAGGCGCGCATCGAGACGGCGCTCGAGGAGTTGCTGCGCGGCCGCACCTCGCTCGTGATCGCGCACCGCCTGTCGACCATCCAGAGCGCCGACCGGATCCTGGTCTTCCACCACGGCGCGCTGTGCGAATCGGGCAGCCACGCGGAGCTGCTGGAGGCCGGCGGGCTGTACGCGCGCCTGTACGAGCTGCAGTTCACGGCGGCCGCGTGAGGATCGTCGCGTGCGTGAGATCCGAGGAGCTGCGCGAGCTCACCGAGCGGGCGGCCGAGCTGCTGAGCGCGCGGCTGGAGCACCAGGACCTGGACGACGGCGCGCCGGTGCGCGCGGGCCGGCGCTCCGACATCGTCCTGATCGAAGCCCGCGACGCCGGCGACGCGGCGCTCGTGGAGGAGGTCAAGCGCGCGTCGGGGGCGGCCATCGTGGTGGCCTGCGACCGCGAACTCGCGGCCGATGAGCGGGTGCTCCTGTACGCCGACGACTGGCTTCCGCGCGCCGCCGACCTGGAGGAGCTGCGGCTGCGGCTGGCCGCAGCGCACCTGCGCAACACGCGCCGCATCCTGCCCGGCCGCGCCATCGACCGGCCCAGCCAGGACGAGCTGCTCTACGACCGCTTCACCGGCTTCCCCACGCTGCCCTTGATCATGCACCGCGCCCGGGAGCTGCTCGCGCAGCAGGGCGAGATCACAATCCTCTACATCAACTTCGTCTGGTACGAGAAGATCGAGGAACTCTACGGCTGGCAGACGCTGGACAAGCTGGTGCAGACCAACGCCGAGGCGCTCCGTCACCACTTCGAGGAGGAGGGGCGCGCAGACCACCTGCTCATGGTCTCGCACACGGGCGACAACAACTTCGTGGTGTTCACGCGGCTGCCCGGCGACGGCGACGAGGCCGAGCGCCGACTCAGCAACCTGTCGCGCCGGCTCGAGGAAGAGATGGTCACGCGCATCGAGGACACCCACGGAGAGGACATCGCCTCCCTGTGCGGCATCTACGTCGGCTCCGCCACGGTTTACGCCAACCCCAAGTTTCGCACCGAGAGGCTCGTCTACCGAGGCCTGCGCGAGGCCGCGGCCGCCGCGCGCAGCGTGGCGGGCCTGGAGCGGAGCCGGAAGGTGGGCGACCTGCGGGCCACCGTGTCCGAGCAGGACATCTACATCGAGTACCACCCCATCGTGCGCGCCGACACGCGCGAGATCTACGGCTACGAGGCGCTCGCCCGCGGCCAGAAGCGCGAGCTCCGCTCGCCCGAGGTGCTGTTCGAGGTGGCCGAGGAGGCCAACCTCGTGTGGGAGCTGAGCAGGGTCGTGCGTGACAGGGCGGTGCGCGGGCTGATCGGCGAGCTGGCCGAGGGCCAGCTGCTCTTCATCAACTGCGACGCCCACGACTTCGCGGACCCCGCTTTCCGCGACGTGGACCCGGCCGACCTGGGCATCGACGATCCGACGCGCATCGTGCTGGAGATCACCGAGCGCACCGCCATCCTGGACTACCCCCGCTTCCGCGACCACCTGGCCGTGTTCCGGAAGAAGGGCTTCAGGGTGGCCGTGGACGACGCCGGCAGCGGCTACGCCGGCCTGGGCTCCATCGCCAACCTGGACCCGGACTTCATCAAGCTGGACATAGGGCTGATCGCCAACATCGACTCGAACCCCAGGAAGCAGAACCTGGTCAGGACGATGGTGGAGTTCGCCGATTCACACGACGCGATGGTCGTGGCCGAGGGCGTGGAGCGGGAAGAGGAGTTCGACACCGTGAAGGGCCTGGGAGTCCACCTCGTGCAGGGCTTCCTGTTCCACGAGCCGGGGGTGGTGGCGCGGCGCTAGTTACGGCCCACTAGTCGCGCGCCTCGAAGCCTTCGTCCGGGATCGGGAAGTCTGGCTCGTAACCGCTCCTCCCCACCAGCGCCTCCGCGGTGTAGCGGTTCTTGGGGTTCCAAAGGACCCACTCGTCTATACCCAGGTCGTACGCCGCCTGGATCTGGGCGCGCACGTGCGCCGGCCCGTAGCGCGGCGGCCCCAGCGTGAAGTCCTGGATCCAGGGGCGTACGGCGGCGGCCCCAGCCACGCCGTCCGCGCGCTCGACCGCCGCCTGGAGCGCGGCACGCATGATCCCGTACGGGTGCGCGTTGGGGCTGTCGAAGCCGTACGACCCGGCGCGGTAGTGGGACGGGTAGATCATGGGCAGGAGGACGTCGCTCGCGGCCTGCATGCGCAGCCAATCCTGGCCGATGCCCAGATCGCCTATTACCGTCGTCGTCAAGCCGAAAACGGCCGCCGTGATGGGCGCCTCCAGGTCCGCGAGCTGCTCGCGCGCGTACTCCATGAAGGCGGTCACGGCGTCCGCCTTGGTGCGCCCCGCGCGCGCCGGGTGGACCGCCAGGTCCAGGCTGCTCAGGGGCGCGTCGGGGAAACGCACGTAGTCCCACTGGATCTCGCTGAAGCCCAGCTCCACGGCTTCGCGCGCCAGCGCGACCGCGTAGTCCCAGACCTCGGCGTTGAAGGCGTCGACCCAGACGTCGCCGTGGTGGTCCACCCAGGGGCTCCCGGCGGAGTCCTGGATCGCCAGGTCCGGCCGCGCGCGCGCCACGATGGGGTCCTTGAATACGACGATGCGGGCGATGGGATAGACGCCGTGGGCGCGCAGCGTGTCCAGCAGCGCGCCGATGTTTCCGACGCGGGGCTCGCGGTCCGCGCCTACGTCCCGCGCGAAGGGCACGCTCGTCCGGTAGCCCGTGTGGCCGGTGGCGTCCTTCACGTCCACCACGAAGGCGTTGATCTCGGTGGTGTCGGCCAGCCCCAGCAGCCCTCCCAGGATCGACGCGGTACCCGCCACCCAGCCGCTCACGTACAGCCCGCGCACGGCCGGCGGCTTGGGCACGCGCTCCCCTGCCGGGACGGCGGGCAGCGCCGGGCGCGGGACCGGGGGCCGCGCGGGAGCGACCGGTTCGGACCACCGCGCCGCCTCCAGGACCGCGGCCGGCAGCGCCCGCAGCGCCACGTGGGTCAGGTCGGCCGGCAGCACCCGCGCGCGCCCATCGAGAGAAGGTCCGATGGGGCCCAGCGTGGCGAACGCACCACCGAACAGCAGGAGTATGGCCCCGGCCTGGACGCCTCCCCGGAGGTCCGGGGGCAGGCGCCGCCAGGCGGCCCGCGCCGCTCGCATCAGCTCAGTAGCGCGGGATCGACGGATCCACGTCCGCCGACCAGGCGTTGATGCCGCCCTGCAGGTTGCGGACGTGTTCGAAGCCGGCGTCCACGAGATCGCGCACGATCCAGCCGCTGCGACCGCCCGTGCGGCAGTACACGACGATGTCGTCGCCCGGGTCGAACTCCGACTTCCAGTCGTAGATGTCGCTCATGGGGCGGAGCACGGCGCCGTGCTCGCTCAGATTGCCGATCTCCCACTCGTTCGACTCGCGGACGTCGAGCAGCACCGGTCGGTCGCCGGCGTCCAGACGCTCCTTGAGCTCGGTCGGTGTGATCTCGGGGATGTCCTGCGGACCGGTACTCATGCCGATTCTACTCCTCCCGTCCCCACCACCCGTTCGCGCGCCGCGCGGGTCGCTCGCGGGACCACTCCCGCGCCCGCCGGCCGCCTATCGCAACTTAACCTACCCCTCGATGAGCGCCAGGATCGCCTCCGCGTTGGCCTCGGCGCCGCCCGTCCGCGTGCGC
>JBDLIA010000095.1 GCA_039715185.1 Gemmatimonadota bacterium | reverse complement strand
GCGACGTGCATTATCGATCCGCTGCCTACCAGCACGACGGGCGGTCTCGAGTTGGGCCAGTTTCTCACGACGGCGGCGGTAGGGACGACCATCAGCGTGTCGGCTCAGATCGACGGCTCCGCGGCGGTCAACAAGAACTGCACGGTCACGCAGGACGCCTTCGACCCGAACCGTCTCGGCAACGCGGGGCAGGTGTTCATGAACGTCCTCACGACCACCGTGGGGGCCATCACGGGTGTCAGCAGCGTCATCTGCGACATCGGCCTGGCCTGACTGCAGACTCACCCGGACCTTTACCAACGGCGACTCCATCGCGGTGCAGCCCGGGGTCGCCGGGGGCGCTGCCCTAGCCGGACCCCAGCCCTGCCAGCAGGGCGGCGGCGGCGTGCGTCCCCTTCTCGAAGTTCTCGACGCTGATCCACTCGTCGGGCGCGTGCGCGTTCTCACCCGGTAGCCCGAAGCCCATCAGCAGAGCGCGGGCGCCGAGCACGCGCTCGAACTCGTCCACGATGGGGATAGAGCCGCCCTCGCCCGCGAACACTGGGGCGGGGCCGAACGCCTCCTCCAGCGCCCCGGCCGCGGCGTCGACCAGGGGCCCCTCCAGGGTCGCCAGCCAAGGCCGACCTCCATGCAGAAAGGACACCTCGACCGCAACGCCCGGGGGCGTCACGCGCGCGACGTGCGCCTCCACCAGCGCGCGGATCCTGTCCGGGTCCTGGTTCGGCACCAGGCGGCACGAGACCTTGGCCATCGCCCGACCCGGCAGCACCGTCTTGGACCCCTCGCCGGTGTAGCCAGACAGCAGGCCGTTCACGTCCAGCGTCGGACGCACCCAGACCCGCTCGAGCGTCGAGTGTCCCTCCTCGCCCCCCAGCGCGGGGGCGCCGACCTCCTCGCGGAAGCTCTCGTCGCTGAACGGCAGCGAGGCGATCTGGTCCAGGTACGCCTGCGGCGTGTCGACGTTGTCGTAGAAGCCGTCGATGGCCACGCGGCCGGCTTCGTCGTGCATCGAGGCGATGATGGCGGCTAGCGCGTTGGCGGGGTTCACCACCGCGCCGCCGTAGCTGCCCGAGTGCAGGTCGGAGGCCGGACCCTGGACGTCGAGCTGGAAGTACGCCAGCCCGCGCAGCGAAGCCCCGATCGAGGGCATGCCCGGTTGGTACATGGTGGAATCGGAGATGACGATGTAGTCGGCGCCGAGCCGCTCGGCGTGCTCGGACACGAACGGCATGAGGTGCTCGCTGCCCACCTCCTCCTCGCCTTCCGCGAGCAGGATCACGTTGACCGGCAGCCCCTCGCCTCCCCGCAGGTGCGCTTCGATCGCCTTCACGTGCAGGTAGAGCTGGCCCTTGTCGTCCACCGAGCCACGGGCGTAGAGCCTGCCATCGCGCACCTCGGGCTCGAACGGCGGAGAGGTCCACAGGTCCAGCGGCTCGGGCGGCTGGACGTCGTAGTGGCCGTAGATCAGCACCGTCGGCGCGCCATCGGCGGCGTGATAGTCACCGACCACGATCGGGTGCCCCGCCGTTTCGTGCACGGTGACGCTCAGGCCGGCGTCGCGCATGCGATCCGCCAGCCACTCCGCGGCGGCGCGCGTATCGGCGTCGTGCTCGCCGCGCGCGCTCACGCTGGGAATGCGCAGGAACGTATCCAGCTCCTCGCGGAAGCGGCCCATGTTCCGGTCGATGTAATCGCGTACGGCGCTCATGCTGGTTCGCTCGGCTGTCGCTGGTAGGGGGCCGCGACTCCTGGGGCCCGCGGGGCTATGGATGTAGGCCGGCCCCCACGAGAAATGCAAGACGGTGCGGACTGCGCCTCCGACGGCTTGCCGGGAGGTGGCGGCAACGCGAATGTCCCGCATGCGCGTACTCATCATCGGCGCCGGCGAGGTCGGCTTTCACCTGGCGCACCGCCTCTCAGAGGAAGAGCACGACGTCGTCATCATCGAGTCCGATCCCGATCGGGCGGAGTACGTCGGCGAGCATCTCGACGTCATGACGGTGGTGGGCAACGGAGCCTCGTTGCCCATCCTCGAGAAGGCCGGCATCAAGCGGACGGAGCTGCTGCTCGCGGTCACCAGCAGGGATGAGGTGAACGTAATGAGCTGCTTCGCGGCCTCCCGGTTCGAGGTACCGGTCAAGGTCGCGCGGGTGAGCAACCCCGACTACTACCACACCCGCAGCGCGCTGTCGCGAGAGACGCTCGGCATCGACCTGCTGATCAACCCCGAGCGCGAATGCGCGTGGGAGACCTTCCAACTGCTCAACAGTCAGGCGGCCACGGACCTGGCGCGGTTCGCCAACGACAAGCTCCAGCTCATCGGCCTGCGCGTGCGCGAGGGCGCCGTGGTGGCAGGGAAGACGCTGCGTCAGCTGGACGAGGAGCTGCACGACCGGCACTACGTCACGGTCGCGATCGTACGCGACGGCGACACGACCATCCCGCGCGGCGACTCGCGCGTGGAAGCGGGCGACCAGGTATTCGTCATAGCGCCGACCCCAGAGATCGCCTCGCTCCAGGGATTGGCCGGCTACGCAGACTACAAGCTGCGGCGCGTGATGATCGCGGGCGGTAGCGACGAAGGTGTCTACCTCGCGCGCCACCTGGAGGCGCACGGCGTGGAGAGCACGCTGATAGAGCTGGACCGGCGGCGTTGTGTGGAATTGGCGGAGATGCTTCCGTCCACGCTGGTGCTGAACGGCGACGCGACCGACATGGATCTGCTGGAAATGGAGGGCATCGAGGGCATCGACGGCTTCGCGGCGTTCACCGGTCACGACGAGGTGAACATGCTCTCCAGCCTCCTCGCGAAGACCCACGGCGCGCGCAAGGTCATCAGCCTCATCAACCGCTTCGGCTACATCAAGCTTGTAAACCGGGTCGGCATCGACGCCGCCGTGTCGCCTCGCCTTTCGACGATAAACGCCATCCTGCGCTACGTCCGGCGCGGCAACGTCCGCAGCGTGGTGACCATCAAGGGGATCGACGCGGAGGCCATGGAATTCGAGGTCTCCGAAAAGGCGCGCGCGAAGGGCGAACCGCTCGCCGCCCTCCACTTTCCGGAAGGAGCGATCGCGGGCGCGATCCTGCGCGGAGACACCGTGATCATGCCGCGCGGCAGAGACGTCTTCCTGGCCGGGGACCGGGTGGTCGTGTTCGCGCTCCCGGACGCAATCGGACCGCTCGAGAAACTCTTCGCGTGATCCTCCAGCACCTGGTCCACATAGTCAGTCTGCTGCTGATCGCTCTCGGCGGCGGCCTGGCGGTCACCGCCGCGGTCGCGGCGGGTTACGGCGACGGCGACGCGCTGGCGTTCCTCGCCAGCGCCGCCATCACGCTGGTGGCGGGCCTGATCGGCCGCCGCTTTACGCGCCTGGAGCGGGACCTCTCGGTGCGTGAGGGCTACGCCGTGGTTTCGTTCGCGTGGTTGGCGATCGCGCTGTTCGGCTCCCTCCCCTATCTGCTGTCCGGGGCTATTTCCTCACCCGTCCACGCGCTGTTCGAGTCCATGTCGGGCTTCACGACCACCGGTTCGACGGTCTTTTCGGACATCGAGTCGCTGCCGCACGGGATCCTGTTCTGGAGGAACGTCACGCAGTGGATCGGCGGCATGGGGATCATCGTACTCGGGATCGCCGTGCTGCCCTTCCTGGGCGTGGGGGGCATGCAGCTCTTCCGCGCCGAGGTGCCGGGCCCGACCCCGGAGCGCCTGCAGCCGCGCATCACGCAGACCGCCAAGCTCCTGTGGTACGTGTACGCCGGCCTCACCGCCCTCCAAGCGGGGCTCTTCATGCTGGGAGGGATGGGGCCTTTCGACGCTGTCACCCACTCCTTCACGACCCTGTCCACGGGGGGCTTCTCGACGCGCAGCGCGTCGATGGCGGCGTTCCCGTCGCCGTTCATCCAGTACGTGACGATCGTCTTCATGTACCTGGCGGGGATAAACTTCGCGCTCCACTTCCGGGCGCTGACTGGGCGGCCGCGGTACTTCCAGGACTCAGAGTGGCGCTTCTACACGGTGGTCACGGTCGGGGCCACCCTCTTCGTGGCCGCGGTCGTCATGCTCGGCTCCAGCGAGTACTCCGGCCTGGGCATCGAGCGCGCGTTCCGGGACTCGCTGTTCCAGGTCGTCGCCCTCGCGACGACGACCGGATACGTCTCCTACGACTGGGAGATCTGGCCCTTCGCCGCGCAGTTCATGCTGCTGATGCTGATGTTCATGGGCGGCATGGCAGGATCCACAGGCGGCGGGATGAAGGCGGTCAGGCTCTACGTCCTCCACCGGCACGGCCTGACCGCGCTCAAGAAGAGCGTCCACCCGAGGGCGGTGATCCTGACGCGCGTGGGCAAGCTGGCGCTGGAGGACGGCGTGCTCAACGGCATCCTCGCCTTCATCCTCCTCTACATCACGCTGTTCGTCACGGGCGCGCTTGCGCTGACCCTGTTCGGCCACGACATCACGACGGCGATCGGCGCGGCGGCGTCCGCGATCGGCAACATCGGGCCCGGTTTGGGCGATGTGGGCGCCGTGGACAACTACGGTTGGCTGGGCGCCGGCTCGCACCTGATCCTGATCTTCCTGATGCTCGCCGGGCGCCTGGAGATCCTCACAGTGCTGCTTCTCTTCCACCCGGACCTGTGGCGGCGGGCGCGCTACGGGGTCACGCCGAGACGACTGGCGGCGGAGCAGGCGGCCGCGGAGCGGGCGGCTGGAAGCTGAACCCTGGTGGAGTGCCGCGCCCCTCAATGAGAGTGCGCGGCCTCTCCCAGTTGCCGATTCGGACCGATCGAGCGCAGCGACGCCCCCCCATCCGAGCGCAGCGACGCCGTCCCGAAGAGCTGATCCAGAAAATCGCGCAGCTGTATCTGGGAGTACCAGCGACCGTCGGACATGACGCCCGCCTGGGTACGCAGATTGTCCACTGCGTACAGGGGGTTGCCATCCAGCAGCACCAGGTCGGCGCGCGCGCCGACATTTATCTCTCCGAACTCGCCGGGCACGCCGAAGAACTCCGCCGGACTGAGCGTCGCCGCGCGCAGGAACACCTCGTCGGGAATGCCGGCGTCCAACCACATTGTCGCCTCCTCGCGCATTGACGACCCCGGCATGACGTAGGTGAAGCCCATGTCGGTACCCACGAGCATGGGCACGCCTTCCTCGTGGAAGATCCGTATCACCCGGCTGGTGTTGGCGATGGTCGCCGCGCGGATCGAACCGGGTCCCCAAGGCCCTCGGTCCTGCCAGGCGGCCAGCCTTTGCGCGGGCAGGTAGACCGCGTCCGGACGGTTCGTGAACGCCGCCTCTTCGGCAGGATCCAGCAACGCGAGTAAGGTCGCCATGGTGGGCGTCATCCACTTACCCGCGGCGCGGACGCGCTGGGCCAGAGTGCGCACCTTGGCGTCGTCGATCGAGCCGTTCCACCAGCTCGTGGTCGGGTCCGTACGCACGTCCGCGACGAACGCATTGGGCCAGTGCTCGATCGACCGCTGCGTGCTCCCCAGTACCATCGTCGTCCCTGTATTGAACGGCACGTGCCCCGAGAAGGTCGTGCCGTGCGCGAGCACCGCTTCCTCGATGGCCGCGTAGATGTCTGGGCGCAGGGTCTCGTGCACCTTGATGAAGTCCCATCCCCCGGCGACGAGCTCTGCAACCTTCGCGTCCGCTTCGGCCGGATCCTGGAGCACGATGGTACCGGCGAAGAACGCGGTGTCGCTGAACCCCTGGCTGCCCAAGACCAGGTTCGGGCCGACGGAGGCGCCGGAGCGGATGGATTCACGGAAGTTCACCAGACCCTGCGAGGACCAGACGTTCCGGGCGGTCGTCACGCCGTAGTAGAGCAACAGAACCGGGTCCGACGTAAAGCCGATGTGCGTGTGCATGTCCACCAGGCCGGGTACCAGATAGCGGCAGCCCCCGCCCTCGACGATCACCGCGCCGGCAGGCGGCGTGACCGCGCCGGCGTCGCCTATCTCGGCGACGCGGCCATCGCTCACGATCACCGTCTGGCCCGGCACGACACCCCTGCCGTCAACGTGAACGAGATTGACGTCGATGAACGCCGTTGTCTCCTCCTTCACCGCCGCCAGGGGTAGGTCGGCGACGGGAGGCGCGCAGGAGCCCGGGGTACCCACCACCGTCGACAGCCGGGCCTCGGGACCGCTGCCGTCGTTGTTGGCCGGGTTGGCATCCTCTGACGTGGTCGTGGCGCGCGCGCTCGTGTTCAGCGTTTGGGCCTTGCGCGACACGACGGTCACCCGGTAGGCGCGCTCGGCACCGGCGGGGAGGCCGGCAACGGCCGGCCAGGTCACCTCGCCTGCCTGCTCCACGCCGCCGTCGGTCACGGCTTTGAGCAGGACGCCTGCGGGCAAGGTTTGCGTGACCTGGACTGATGAGGCGTCCGCGTCGCCGGGGTTGGAGACGCTCACCGTGTACTCGAACGGCGCGCCCACGTCCGCGGAAGCGGGTCCGGCGACGTCAACCGCCACATCGGCGGTAGGATCCGGCGGCGGCGGTAGCGGCGGATCGACCGGGTCGGTGGGCGTGTCCTCACCGCAGGCGGCGAGGATCGCCAGCGACGCGAGGATGATCGTGAAGCGTAGAAAGCCGGAGGTACGACGCGGACTCGTGATCATGGCGACTCCCTCGGAGCGCGTTTACGGAATGCGTCGAAGTGAGGAGACGGCGCGACTGCAAGGAGAACGCGCGGACGACCACGAAAATCCTATGCGGGAGCGGGGAAGATCCTGATTAGTTTCCGAGAGAGGCGGGTCAGGGTCCGCTCATGCGCTTGAACCGGGTGACTACCCGGGGAAACGCGGGTGATCCCTGACCGCGTCCCAGATCGGGTCGACCTCCAGTTGCGCCCGGCTAATGGGAGCGGGCACTGACAGCAGGTAGTCGAGCATGTCGATCGCCCTGTCGTGCTCGCCCAGACGCGCGAAGACCTCGGCGAGGATGGCGCGCACCTCGGGACCAGCCCAGGCGTCGGCCTCCGGCAACGAAGCCATGGACGCCCTTTCGGCCAGGACGAGAGCGCGCGCTCGTTCCCCGAGGGCCGCGGCGGCCACCGCCATGCGCGCGTAGAGCGTGCCGCGGGTGCTGTGGCGCTCTCCCTCCACGTACGGGACGAAGGTTTCGTACTGGTCAAGCGCCAGGCGAAACTGCGCGAGAGCCTCGTCGCGGCGTCCCGCGCCCTCGAGCGCCAACGCCAGGTGAAAGCGGTCCTGCGGATCGTCCGAGAGCCGCGCGGCTTCGACCCGCGGCAGGACCCGTGATCCGAGCACGCGCGCGAACCACCCCTGGCCACGAATCGGCAGCAGGCTGGGACCCCGCCCCATCGCGACCCTCAGCAGCCGCTCCGCCTCCGGCAGGTCGCCGGCGGCACGCAACTCGAGCTGTGCCAACCGCTCGCGCGGGAATCGCGCTGAGCCCAGCGCGGCCCTGGCGATTCTGTAGTAGCGCCCGGCCTCGTCGTAGCGGCGCATGCGGTCCAGGGTGGTGGCCAGCGAGTACGCTACGCTGAAACTGGCCGGGTCCTCGGCCAGCGCCGAGCGGAGCGAGCCGACCGCGTCCTGCCAGCGGCCGAGTCGACGATAGACGAACGCAGTGGGGAGCAAAACCTCCGGGTCGTCGCCCCGCCGCTGGCGCACCGCAGAGAAATGGCGCAGCGCCTTCTGGTAGTCACCCTCCTCGTAGTACGCCATGTAGCCCAGCGCCAGGTGTGTGTCCGGGTCCTCCGGTGCCAGCCGCTCGGCGCGCTCGGCTGCGGCACGCGCCTCGTCGTACATCCGCACGCGGCCGAAATCGAATGCCATGGAGGCACGCGCCACCGCCAGGCGGGCGTAGGCTCGTGCGTAGGTCGAATCTGCCTCGGTGGCCTGCGCGAACAGCTCGCTGGCGCGCGCCAGCTCGGACAGCGAGTTGGTGCGCGAGAAGTGCAGGGTCCCCCGTACGAACAGTTCCCGCGCCTCGGAGGAGCTGGATGAGCCGGCCGCCTCCTCCGCGGGCTGTTTGTCACCGGAGACGGTTCCCTGGCGCCCGTCGGCCCCGGCCGCCCAGCGCAGCCCAAAAGCGGCCGCTGCGATGATCGCGGCGGCCGCCGCGGCTCGGCCAGGCCACCAACCCGTCGGCCGTGACTCAGCGGCCACGGTCTCCACGCGCGCGACGAATCGATAGCCCCGCCGCGGTACGGTCTCCACGTACTTGGGCTCACGGGCTGAGTCGCCCAGCGCCTGCCGGATCTGCTTCACGGCGAAGTAGATGCCCTGATCGAACTCCACGATCCGGTCCGCCCACACCTGCTCCTTCAGATCCTCATGGGTGACCAACTCACCGGCTCGTTCAGCCAGATAGGCGAGCATGCGGAACGGCTGGTTGGGCAGCCTTACCCGCCGCCCAGAGCGCGTGAGCGTCCACCGACGCCGATCCAGGACGAAGGGGCCGAACTCGAGACGTGGAGGTGAAGATACAGGATCCATGACCACGACTCTGACGCGCGACTGGTGCCCGCGCCAGGGGTCGACGCGCACGCCGAGTCCCTCGCGCGTGAGGGACATCGATATAGACCGTCTGGGCGCCGGCCGGGTTGCGACCGCGCCGGACGGCCCGGTCGCGTCAGTTGCGGAGCGTGTAGCTCGCCTTCACGAGCAGGGTCCGGCCCTGCGAACGGGGCAGCTCCGGATCCACGCGTCCCAGGTCCGTGTTGAGCTGCTCGTTGTAGACCAGGAACAGGTCGCTCCCCTCGGCCAGGTGGTAGCGCACCCGCACGTTCCCCACGACCGCGTCGAAGGCGCGGTTGTACTGCACGAAGGCGCTCGCCGAGAGGTGCGTGTCCAGCGCCGTTTGAACGCGGAGCCGCAGGATGTCCGCGTCTATGCCCTGGTCGCGGTCGGGGAAGCGGATGCGGTCGCGGGTCAGCTCGGCGGCGAACTCGAGGTGCTCGTTCACGGTGAGCGTCGGTGAGACGGACACCGAGATGCGATTGCCGTCGAAGAACTCGCCCCCTTCGACGCTCCCGCCCATGCGGAACCGGCCCCCGGCCGGCGCGCCTAGGAAGAACTCGGCGGCCGTGAACGTGTGCTGCCCGGCCGGCACCACCGCTCCCTGCGCCAGCGGGAGAGCCTCCGGCAGGTCCTCGACGCTCGTGCTCACGCCCAGCCAGCCCAGGTAGCCAGCCTTCAGCGTGTAGTTCACGAACAGCGCGCCGAAGGCGCTGTCCAACTCGTCATCCACGTTGCGGGTGAACAGTTGGCCGGCCAGGCTCGGCTGCACGCTGCGGAAGACGGTGCTCGCCCCTGGGAACCAGCCCCAGCGCACGTTCACGAACGGGTTGGTGAAGCCCCGACGCGGCGTGAACCCCAGGCCCGGATTGTAGGATTCCCCCGCCCAGCGCACGCCGGCGCGATAAGCGAAGCCCTTGCTGAACAACGAACCGGGGCGTTCCAGCTCGACGCGGATCAGCGCTCCGTCCAGCCCCTCCTCGTCCAGCTCGGCGTCGAAGCTCTGGGCGAAGTGAGCACGCACGTACTCCCGGCCAGCCACGCGGACGCTGCCGTCCAGCAGGTAGGCGACGTTCTCGCGGCCGTCCACTCCCAGCCGGGTGGTCAGCATCGCGCCCACCGTAGACTCGTCGTTCAGAACGCCGCGCCGGAGTCGGAAGACGCCCAGGTTCTCGGTCGACTCGGTATCGGGCGCGTCGGTCTGCATGTCGATCAGGCCGACGTCCCACTGGCCGATCTGGCCGACCAGCCGCGTGCCTCCCCAGATGCGCAACGGCGCCCCGTCGGGGGCGAGGCCGATGCGCCGGCTGTGGAAGAAGCGGTCCGGCCCGCCCAGGCTCGCGGTAGCGGCCAGGAAGATGCCCGCGCGCTCCTGGAAGAACTGGCGCTTCTCCGGAAAGAACAGGCTGAAGCGGGTGAGGTTGACCACCTCGTCGTCGGCCTCCACCTGGGCGAAATCGGTGTTGACGGTGGCGTCGAGCGTCAGATTGCTGGTGATCCCCAGCTTGACGTCCAGCCCCGCCTCCACCGTGCCGTCCTCCGCGCGCCCGAAAGACCCGGCCGTGTCGTCGAATACGGCGATCGAAGACCCTCCTCCGAGCGCGTAGGGCGTCACGTACAGCGGCCTGCGCGTCCCCGCCGAGGCCAGCTCGATCTTGGCCGCGATGGAAGGACGGAAGGGCGCGTTCGCGTGCACGGGGTCCAGCGAGGGGTAGGTGACCAGCTCGTTGCGCGCGGCGATGTAGCGGGCGGCGATGATCCCCATGACCACGCGACCGTCCTCCACCTGATAGCGAAGCGAAGACAGCGGGATGGCCATCTCGGCGTACCAGCCGCGCTCGTCTCTCGCCGTGGCCACGTCCCAGTGTCCGTTCCAGTCCTGATTCCTCTGGGCTCCATCCGACGCGATCTCGTAATCCACGCGCACGCCGGTGGGCGTGGTCTCGAACCCGAGCGCGTTCTCGCTGTCGTTGAACGTGTCGAGGATGACCCGGAACACGTCGTCGCCGCGGACCACGTCGCGCGTCAGGGAGTTGGCCTGGATCGAACGCTCGTCTTCGACGAGGAAGCGCGCCGACAGGTAGAGGGTGGCCTCGTCGTGAAGCACGCGGATTTCTCCGGACTCGCTGGGTTCGAGCCCGAAGGTCGGCTCGTGCGAGACCAGCGGCAGCAAGCGGCCGTCAGCCCATTCGTCGCCGTCGAGGCGGCCGTCCAGGCGGATCGGAGCCGCTGTCGAGGGCACGGGGATGACGTCCGCGCCGGCGGCGCTTTGGGCGGAGAGGGCGCTGCTCGCGGCCGCGCTCCAGAGGATGACGGCTCCCAGGACGGCGGTGCGCGGATGGGCTGTCGGCATGGTCAGATCGCGCGCTCGAGTGGACGGCGGTTGCGCGGGGAGATTCGCCGCGCCGTGCGCGCGCGTTAAGGCCTTCGGGGACGAACGGGATGGGGCGGGGACGGCCGGCCGAACCCGGGGACCGCGCCTACCCCGCCAGCGCCCGCAGGACGGAGAAGAAGAGCGGCCAGCCTGACACCGCGAGGCCCACGAAGGTGATCCCGAGCGAGCGCACCCAGCCGGTACCGAACACGATTTCGACGAGGGTGAGCATGACGACCAGCGAGGCGCCGATGGGCATCCAGGGGGTGGCCCCGTAGGGCCCGGAGAACGCCATCGCCAGCACCCAGGTGATCACCGTGTGCAGCGCCGCGACTCCGAAAGCGTTCACGACGACGCGTTCCCTGGCGCCCACCATCATCGCTCCGAGCCAGACCCCAAGCGTCGTCCACCCGATCGCCACCGCGATCTCGACCGCCTGTGCGCCGATCTCACGCCCTTGCATGAATCGCCCCTTCCCCTCGGTGCGGGATTCCTTGACAACAAGGCTCGATCTCATTATTCGTAACCACATGGTTACGTATCGTGAGCCGCCCGCCCTGGAGACGTCCGAGCACCTGGATCGGGTGTTCGGCGCGCTCGCCGACGGAACCCGGCGCAAGATTCTGGCCCGGCTCGCCGAGGGGGAATCATCCGTGGGGGCGCTAGCGGAGCCGTTCGACGTCTCCAGGCCCGCGATCTCCAAGCACCTGCGCGTCCTGGAACGGGCAGGACTCGTCCACCGCGAACGCGATGGCCGGGTCAGCCGCTGCTCCCTGGACGCCGCGCCCATGCGTGACGCGGCGGAGTGGGTGGAGCGGTATAGGGCCTTCTGGGAAGCTCAGCTCGCCTCGCTGTCTCGCTACCTGCGAGATTCGGTTACCGCAACGGAAGAGGACACATCTCCATGAGTATCCAGACCAATCAGAAGACGACGACGGCCACACCTGACGCGTCCACCCGCGTGTCACGCTTGATCCCCGCCGCGCGCGATCTGGTGTACGCCGCGTGGACGCAGCCCGAGCACGTGCGCCGGTGGGCCTCGCC
>JBDLIA010000094.1 GCA_039715185.1 Gemmatimonadota bacterium | reverse complement strand
TCCTTGCCGTAGCGACGGCTACGGCGCGTCGTTCCGCCTTGCCCCGCGGGCGCATCACGCGCCTCGGTGCACACGGGACTTCCGCGCCGGCACACTAGATGTGGGGAGACGCGAGTGGGTTGTCTTGCCCTGAACGCTTCGTACGAGCCCTTGACCATGCTGCCGCTGCGGCGTGCTCTGCGCCTCGTGCTGGATGAGAAGGCGGAGATCCTCGAAGCCGACGCCGCTCGAGTCTTTCGGTCCGAGCGGCGCAGGCTACCGTGTCCCCTCGTCATCCGGCTCGTGCGCTTCGTGCACGTTCCCAGACGGTTTCGCAGGCAGGTCACCAACACCTTCCTGTTCGCCAGGGATCGCTACCGCTGCCAGTACTGCGGGCGGCACCGCGCCGATTTGAAGGGTCGGCACTTCCTGACGCGGGATCACGTCCTGCCCCTGTCCCGCGGTGGTGACAACACCTGGGCGAACGTCGTGGCCGCGTGCTCGCCGTGCAACAATCGCAAGGGCAACCGCACTCCGAAGGAGGTTGGAATGCGGCTTCGCTCAGCTCCCCGCGAGCCCAACTACGTCGAACTCGTCTGGGCCGTGCGCCGCGTTACGCCCATACAGGCCAAGTGGATTCGGCTTTTCTACGGTGAGGACGTCCTGCGGGCGCTGTCCATGGGCGTCGACCCCCAGACGCTCGGCCTGGCCGCGCGAGCGGATCCAGGGGCCATCACGAAACCCTGGACACCCGTGTGACCCTGCTTTAGCGTTCTATTGGGACTTCCCGCTCTCCCCACTCGCGCTTCGGCGCGGGGTCCGCCAAGCCAAGGCTTGCGGTCATGAACAAGCGCTTGCTCCTCGCGGTCGGTCTCGACGCCGAGACCTACGCGACCCTTTCCGGCATTGTGAGCTACAGCGACTGGGGATTGCTGTCCGCTCCCGATGACTCCCACGCTCTACGTCTCGCCGCCAATCATCGGCCGGACCTCATCGTGACGTACTACAAGTCGAACACGCTTCCGGGCACGTCGTTGCCGGAGCAGCTGGCACGGGCCGGACTCACGACCGCGCCGGTCGTGGCGGTGATCGACCGGGCGCTCCCGAACGTGGTGTCCCGCGTCAGACGGATGGGGTGCCGGGCCTACGTCGTGCGCCCGGTCCGGTCGACGGCGCTGAAAGCTCTGGTGGAGCGGGTGGCTCCGGAAGGGCGCGAACGGACGTCGTTGCCGATCGTGCACTCATGACCCGCCCATAGGAAGGGAACCGCCTGCGGGGGGCGCGGATTCATGAGGTGAGCTCTCAACGAGCTGGGGTCATGGGGGTCGGGCCAATGGGCGGTCCGGCCCCCGTTTTTTGGTCCTTTTTCAGGCGCTGCCGGGTCCTTCAGCGGGCATGGCCACGCCACCATCCAGCCAGCGCTTCACCTTCCGGCACAGAGCACGAAAGTCGATGGGCTTGGGAACGAAATCGTCCGCGCCGGCCTCCAACGCGCGCACACGCGCTCCCTCCATCGCGGTGACCGCTATGATCGGCGTGGTGAGCGCGCGATCGCGCAGGGTCCGCGTGGCCGTGAACCCGTCCATCGACGGCATCATCATGTCCATGAGGATGATGTCGGGACGCTCGCTTTGCGCCTTCGCAACCGCCTGCAGTCCGTTTTCCGCCGTGATCACCTCGAAGCCCGCGGCCTCGAACATCAGCCGCAGGGCCTCCAAGCTGTCGCGATGGTCCTCCGCGACGAGGATTCGCCTGGGGCGGTGTTCGTGCTGATCGATCACCCTGTCACCGTTGGCCGGTTTCCGAGCGGCGCCCGAGCAATGCGGACAAAACTTCGCCCGATTGCCCCGCTTTGAGCGATGGTACTGACGCAAGAAATTGGCCATACCCCCCATGACTTCCGCCCTCGCCGGCCCTAGGTTTGGGCCCCATGGGACTCACATATCTGACCAGGCGGGTGCGTTTTTCGGCCGCACACCGCTACTACCGCCCCGATTGGGACGAACGGCGCAACCGCGAGGTGTTCGGCGCCTGCGCCAACCCGGTCGGCCACGGGCACAATTACACCCTGGACGTGACCATAGCGGGTTCCGTCGCAGATGAAACAGGCTTCGCCGCGGACCTGTTTGCGCTGGATCGACACCTCCAGAGCGTGGTCGGCCCGCTGGATCACCAGCACCTGAACCACGTCATCGACGACTTCGCCGAGGGGCGGGCGATTCCGAGCAGCGAGAACCTGGTGCGCTGGCTCTGGCCGCGGGTCGCCGGGGGCCTGGAAGGTGGCGTCCGGCTCCACCGCCTGAGGTTGAGCGAGGATCGGGACTTCTGGGTGGACTACTACGGAGGCGCCGCCGAGCCCGGCGGGCGGAGGGCGGCGGAGTCCGGTGGGTCCGATGGAGCCTGACCGGGTGGGTCCGATTCCCGTCCGGGAGCTGATGGGACACCTTTCCGGCGACGAGCGCGAGCCCGGGAGCGATCCGGCCGATGTCGGCGGCGAGGAGGACATAGTGTTCTCCGACGGAGCGACCACCTGGATCGCGCGCGAAACCGGTGAGGCGGCGTGGGGCGCTGATGTGGAAGGCATTCCGGCAGCCACGGCAATCCATTTCTTCCGGCGTGACGCGCCTCGGCGAGCGCTTCGTGAGGCGCTGCTCCCGAGGGGGCGGCTACCGCACCTTTTCCCGGCCGAGTTGCGCGATCTTCTGGCGGCGTCCGCGGAGGTGCCCCCGGAAGGCACGGTCATCCCGGCGCGGAGGGCACGGGGCGGCCGGAACAGGCGAGGCCGATCGGGAGCGTCCGGAAGCCGGTCGGGAGCGCCCGGAAACAAGTCCTTCCGTCGCGCGGGATCGCGCGGCTCGGGGACCCCGCGCAATGGAGGCGAGGGCAATGACGAGAAATGACGGCGTTCCCGGGGGCGGCTCGGAGGCTGGCGTGAGGAGGAGCAATTGAGCGGCGATGGTCGCAAGCGAGTGTTGACGGGAGACAGGCCGACCGGACGGCTACACCTGGGGCACTGGGTCGGGAGCGTGAAGAACCGCGTGCGTATGCAGGATGACTACGAGTGTTTCTTCATAATCGCGGACCTGCACACCCTCACCACCAGGCCCGAGAAGGAGGAGATCGCCAAAGTCCCGCACAATATCCGGGAGATGATGCTGGATTACCTGGCCCTCGGGATCGACCCGGAGAGGTCGCGTATCTTCATCCAATCGGCGATTCCGGAAACGGCGCAACTCGCGCTGATCTTCTCCATGCTGGTGACCCTGCCCCGGCTCGAGCGGCTGCCCAGCGTCAAGGACATGGCGGCGTCGGCCGAGCTCGACGTGCTGCCGTTCGGTCTGGTCGGCTATCCGGTGCTGCAGGCGGCCGACATCCTGTTACCCCGCGCCGACGTGGTCCCCGTGGGCAAGGACAACGCGGCCCACGTCGAGATCACCCGGGAGATCGCGCGCCGCTTCAACTACCTGTATGGGGAGGTGTTCGCGGAGCCCGAGTTGCTGCTCAGCGATGTGGCGACGCTGCCCGGCATCAACGGCAAGCAGAAGATGTCCAAGTCGCTCGGCAACGCCATTCTTATCTCCGACAGCGCCCAGGAAGTGGAGAAGCGCGTGCGGCGGATGTTCACGGACCCGAACCGGGTGCGCGCCGACGTTCCCGGCCGGGTGGAGGGTAACCCGGTCTTCATCTATCACGACGCCTTCAACCCGGACGTGGCCGAGGTGGACGATCTGAAGGCTCGCTATCGCGCGGGTACGGTGGGCGACGTGGAGGTCAAGACGAAGCTGGCCCGGGCGATCAACGACTTCCTGGACCCCGTGCGCGAGCGCCGGTCGGAATACGCCCAACGGCCCGGGCTGGTGGAGGCGATCCTCACCGAAGGCAACCGCGCCATGCGCGAAGTGGCGCGGGACACGATGGCTCGCGTGGAGGCCGCGATGGGCCTTACGTACTTCCGGGGAGACTGAGGCCGGCGGCAGCCGCAACCTCGATCCCCGCAACCGAACGCCACCCGACGGAGCTACCGATGAACGACCCAGACCTGCTGATACCCCTCGCCGCGATCATCTTCGGGAGCCTCATGTTCCTGATCCCCATAGCGGCGTTCTCGCTGCGGTTCGCGGCGAAACCTCTGGTGGAAGCAATGAAGAGCTGGCGCGAAGGGCAGGGAGGCGGAGAGCACGTGCAGATCGTCAAGGAGCGAGTGGCGTTCCTCGAGCAGCGCCTGGAGCTCATGGAGGACCACCTGGGACGGCTGGATGAAGCGCACGACTTCGACAAGCGCCTGCAGCGGGGGCAGCCCGCCCCCGCCGTGATCGAGGCCATCGACGACTGAGCGCCCTGCGCCTGGTACACTAGCGCGTCAGGCTCGAGTAGATCGTCCGAATGAACATCTCGGGGCCGATGGAGCTGGTGCCCCAGGTCCCGTCCCATTCCGCCGAGGGTGCCGCCGCCACGACTTCGTCCTCCGACTTCCCTTCACCGATCAGCACCGCGACCCGGTCGCGAACGGTCGCGAGCAGGTCCCGGTACTGCTCCAGATCCTCGCGGCTGGAAAGCGGCCCGTGCCCCGGTATGATCCGGGTCGCGTCGTCGGCCAGCTCCAGGCCGACGTCGGCGGCGCCGATTACGCCATCGATCGAGCCGCCGCTGGACAGGTCGATGAAGGGGTAGCGCCCGGAAAAGTACGTGTCTCCCATGTGCAGAACGTTCGCGTTCCTCATGAACACGATCGCGTCCCCGTCGGTGTGCGCGTTGGGCACGTGCACCGCCTCGATGTCGTCGCCGTTGAGGTGAAACGCGATATCGGTCGTGAAAGTCACGACCGGAAGGGCGTCGGGCGGTGAGGCTTCCACGGTACGGTTGAAGGCCTCGAGAAACTGCTCGACGCTCATGCGTTCGCGCACGTTGCTGTGAGCCACGATCAGCGCGCCGGCCTGGCCGAAGTTCTCATTGCCGCCGGTGTGATCTCCGTGCCAGTGGGTATTGAACACGAACTCCACGTCGCCGTGGCCGAGCGTCCTTATGGCCGCGGAGATCCGCTCGGTGAGCGGCGCGAATTGGTCGTCCACGATGAAGACCGCGTCGTCTCCCGCCGCCACCCCGATGTTGCCGCCTCGGCCCGTGAGCATCCAGACCCCGTCTGCCAAGGGCGAGATGTCGATCTGAACATCCTGCTCCTGGGCCGACGCCAGGCCCGGCGTCAGGGCGAGGGTTACGGCCAGAAGGCGGGTGGGGTTGATGATACGTAGCATGGACCGATCTCCCGATTCGTTCCGCGATCGTACGGCCGTTGGGGCGCGTCCACGCCCCCGGCCGGAGGTTATCCGGCTCTCAGCGCGTGCTCGGTGCGACCGTCGACCACCGCGCCGGAGATGCACTCCGGACGGAAGCACAGATCGCGTCCGCGCTCGTCCTCGAACCACAGCGGCTTGCCTTCACGCATCCTATACAGAATGCGCCTCTGAAGCGCCAGCGGCGCCTGCTTCCAGCGAGCGCGAAAGACGATTTCGCCGTCGTCGGTGGAAAGCCGCACGAGCACCGTCGGGATCCCGCGGGTTCGAGGCCGGGGGGCGTATCCCACCCTACAAGCCCTTCTCGCGCCAGAGGCGGATGAGCTCGGCGTGGCGCGGACCGACGCGCTCCCGCCATTCGAGGGTGCCGTAGACTCCCGGAGCGGGCGTCTTCTCGACGCGGTCGCGGGCCGGCGAGAGAGAGCCCGGCAACGGCCTCCCCAGGGCGCCCCGAAGCGCCCGTAGAGTCTGGACCATGCGGCGGTGAAACCCGGTGTCCGCGCCCGCGTGCGGACTCATGTTCTGGGCGCTCGGGTGCATGAGCCAGAGGAGGCGAGGGGGCGGGCCGGGCCAAGTCCCACGCCAGTCGGCCAGGAAACCCGGATCGACACCCGGCAGCGCGTCGCCCACCGGCCAGTCGGTCGCGAATCCGCGCTCGAGCCCGGCCCGTCGCAGCCGCTCCAGGCTCGGCAGGAGCACGGTCTCACCAGCGGCCCCAGGGGGCGCGACAGCCGCCACGCAGGCGCGCATGGCCACGTTCCCCAGGGCGATCACGAGGGCGGCGCCGCTGGCCAGGATCGTGTCCCGCAGGACGGCCACGCTGTTCGAGTAGTCTCCGACCGGGCGGGAGAGTTCGGCGGCGCTGGGCTCGCCTCCGCCTCTATCCGGCAACTGATTCAGCGCGGCCGCGATGAACGTGCGGTCGCGGTCCAGCCCGACGGCGTCCAGGAGCAGGTCGAGGTTGGCCCCCGCGATATCGCCGCCGAACGGTATGCGCGTTCCGTGCGCTCCCATGTCGCCCGCGCCCCGCCCGCCCGCGTTGCCGGGCGCCGCGCCTATCCACAGCACGGACACCGGCGTCCACGGACCGTTCCGCCGGGACCAGACCACCGGAGACAACGCCGCCCCGGTCCGGTCCACGCACGGCCGGCTCAGCCATTCGTCGTCCAGGCACGCCGCGTGACCGGCGTGCAGGCGACGAAAGACGGCTCTGTAGCGAGCCTCTGCTTCGGTCGCGGGCGAAATCGACAGGGACTGAGCGGCGATCATGACGGGAAGGTAGGAGAGCCTGGAAGTCGGTGTCCAGCTTCGAGCGTGACGCGCGGGGCCTGGCGCGCGCGGAAGGGGCCGCGAAGCCGGCGCCTCCGTCAGCCGCCGCCGACGAACGTGGTGGTAAGCGGACCTTCGCCGTAGAAGAGGACGACGGTCCTCCCCCGTGCGCCCTCGTAGTGCACCGCCTCCGCGGGAACCGTGGTGGCGCCGCCGGCCGCGAGCTCGCGCGCGCCCTCGGGGTCGCCGCTGGGACCCGACCCGATCAGGAGCACCCCGGAGAGAACGACGATGTGCTTGTCCCGCGGGTGCCAGTGCGGCGCGATCCATTGGCCTTCGTCGAGGCGCGCGAGAAGCCCGTAGCTGCCGCCCTCGTCACGCGTGGATCCCGCCACCAAGGCGAAAGCCATCCCCGACGCGGTTTCGCGCCACGCGATGGAGTCGGTCGGGATGAGATCCAGCGGGGGCGGCGCGTCCTGCGCCCGCAGAGCGGCCGGAGCGGCGAGCGCCGCCGCGAACATCAGGGAGGCCACTGCGCCCGCCATCCGTGCGGCCAACCTAGAGTACCGTAACGGAAGTTTCGATGGCATTCAGCGTGCGCTGCATCCCGCGAGCGCATCGTTGCCGCTTCCCACCGTAGCTACGGCTACGCTTCGTCGCGGCGCCTTGCTTCGCGGGCGCTTCGCGCGCTTCGGTGCTCACCCAACTTCCGTTACGGTACACCTAGAGGCTCCGCAGGAGGTCGTCGATGGCCTTCTGATCCGCGTCCCGAGCCTGACCGGCCAACAGATTCTCGAGCATCTCTCGGGCGTCGCCGGCGACGTCGGAGTGGTGCCGGTCCGCCGAGCTTCGGACGACGTTGCCGATGGGGAGCAACGCCACGTGAGCCTTGTCTCCGCCCTCGCCTCCGTAGGGTGATCCGTCGTCCTGCTCCCAGGGCGGAGCCGGCACGCTGTCCTCGAACGAGGCCGACGGCACGCTGTTGCGCCAGGGCTCCTCGGCGCCTTCGTCGTCCGCGCCGTCCTCGCCCTGTCCCTGCACCGGCAGGACCAGGCAGACGCGCGCGTCGATGTTGCCGTCCTCGTCTTCGCTGGCGGCCAGCGCGACGGGAACCGGGGTGCGGAGTAGCTTGTCGATCGCCTCGAGGCCCTCCCGCGAAACGACGCCGCGGGCGATTACGTTGCCTCGGAAATAGTACGCCAGCCCGATCCCGTCGTCCGGCACTGTGTGATGATCCATGCGCCGGGCTTCGATCGTAAGCGGCTGCGGGTACGTGACGACGATCAGTTCGTCCAACCGATTCCTCCTCCCCAGAGCCGGGTCGGGTTGCGCCGGTCCCTTCGCGCGGGGAAGGACCCGGGTTTGCACCACTCGACCGCCAGGTTCAATGATACCCCACCGGACAGGTGCGTTCCGCGCGCCCCATGTCCGCACACGACCGCCCGAATCGGCGATGAGCTTCGCCCATTCGGCCCCCGACTTGGACTGAAATCAAAGGCCTGAAGACCGATGGCCCCGACCAGAAACGCGCGCCGAGGTGTCCCGGTGACGACCCCCGCGGCGGCTGTGCTGATGGCTTTCTTCCTGGCGGTCGCGCCGCGCTCGGCGTCCGCCCAGCAGTGGCCGGAGCCCGACCCGGCGCTGCTCGCGAGCGCACGAGCGATCCTGGCCGACGCGCCCGTTATCGACGGCCACAACGATCTTCCATCGCAGATTCTGGAAAACGCGGGTGGGGATCCCATGCGTTTCGATCTGCGGGGTTCGGTGGACCGCTTCCACACCGACTTCGTCAGGCTGCGAGCGGGGGGCGTGGGCGCACAGTTCTGGTCGGCGTACGTGTCCGTCGACTACATGCCGGGCGGCGCGCTCCGGCGCGCGCTGGAGCAGATCGACGCCGTGCACAGGCTAGCCGACGCGTATCCGGATGTACTCGAGATGGCGTACTCGGCGGCGGACATAGAACGGATCCAGGCCGCGGGACGGGTGGGCTCGCTGATCGGCGTGGAGGGAGGACACGCGATCGAGGGTTCGCTCGCGGCCCTCAGGGTCTTCCACGACGTGGGCGTGCGCTACATGACGCTGACGCACTCGCGCACCCACGACTGGGCGGACGCCTCCACCGACGCCGCGCAGCACCGGGGGCTTACGGAGTTCGGCGAAGAGGTCGTTCGGGAGATGAACCGACTGGGGATCTTCGTCGACATCTCTCACGTGAGCCGGGAGTCGATGCTGGACGCGCTGCGGGTGTCGCGCGCCCCGGTGATCTTCTCGCATTCGTCCGCGCGCGCCCTGAACCCCCACCCGCGCAACGTGCCGGACGACGTGCTGCGGCTACTCGCCCGGAACGGCGGCGTCGTGATGGCTACCTTCGTTCCGCCTTTCGTGGCGCCCGCAGCCGGCGCTTGGACGGCGGCGCGCGACTCGGCCCGCGAAGACCTGTCGGCCCGGCTGGATGACACGGATGCGATCGCCGAAGAAATGGCAGCGTGGTCCGTCGAGAACCCGCCGCCCAGGGGCACGCTAGCGGACATGGCCGACCACATGGAGCACATGATGCGGGTCGCGGGCGTGGACCACGTGGGCATCGGCTCCGACTTCGACGGCATCTCGTCGACCATCGTGGGGCTGGAGGACGTGAGCCGCTTCCCGTACCTCTTCGCCGAGCTCCTCCGGCGCGGGCACTCGGAGGACGACCTGCGCAAGGTCGCCGGGCTGAACCTCCTGCGCGCCATGCGCGGGATGGAGGGAGCGGCCGCTCGCCTTCAGGCGGAGGAAGCGCCGCGCGTGCTGGAATCTGGCAGGGTTCCGGAATGACCCGGCAGGAGCGAGGCGACACGATGTCGATCGAATACGCGGGCGTGGACATCGCCGGCGCCACCAACACCTGGCTCTGTCGGCTCGTGGACGCCGAGGGCTGGCCGGAGTTGGTCGAGCCGCCGCGGACGATGAGCCTTCGGGAGATCGTGGACTACGTCGGCTCCGAGTCGGTGGTCTCCGTGGCGATCGACGCGCCCCTGACGTGGGCGCTCGACGAAGACCGGGGCTTGAGGGGAAGCGACGAGGCGCTCCGGAGGATGCTGCCGTCGGGGTCGAGGGACTGGGTCGTGTCGCAGAACTCCCTGAAGGCCATCCCGGCGCGCGGGCGGCAGTTGACCGAGTATCTCGGGGGGGTGGTCGGGACGATCCTGGAGACCCATCCCCGCTCGTGCATCTATTTCGCGCTCAGGGAGAGCCTCGAGTTGATCCACGGCTACGGCCGAGGCAAGGGCGCTCGGGAGGCCGCGCGGCCGATATGGGATGCGTGGGTCCGCCGGTTCTCGATTCGCGGCGGCGGCGCCGTCGAGGAGGTGGAGGAGGGGACGGTAGACGCCCTGGTGTGTGCGACCATCGCCTTTCTCTACCACCGGGCGCCCGGCATGCTGCGTCGCCTCACGAGCCCGGCGCCGGACCTGCGGGGTCGCGGTCCGTTCGTGGTGCTGGACGACGCCTTTCGGGGCTTGCCGTGGTAGAGACGGGCAGGCCCGTGTTCATCGGCGTGGCCGGTGGATCCGGGTCCGGCAAGAGCACCGTCGTCCGGCGCATCGTGGAGGGATTGGCCGTGCCGAGGGTGGCGGTCATTCACCACGACGCTTACTACCGCGACCTGGGCGACCTGCCGCTGGAGGACCGCGCGAAGATCAACTACGACCACCCCGATTCGCTGGAAACGGAGCTGCTGGTCCGCCACCTGGAGGAGATGCGCGAGGGACACCCGGTCGAGGTGCCGATCTACGACTTCGCGGACCATCAGAGGCTGGAGGAGACCCGCACGGTCAGGCCCGGAAGAGTTCTGATCGTGGACGGAATCCTGATCCTCGCCGTGCCCTCCCTGCGGGCGTTGATGGACATCAAGGTGTTCGTCGACACCGACCCGGACGTCAGGCTCATGCGGCGGCTCAGGAGGGACATCGAAGAGCGCGACAGGGCCGTCGAGTCGGTGCTCCGTCAGTTCGCTCTCACGGTGCGGCCCATGCACCTGGAGTTCGTCGAGCCGAGCAAGCGCTGGGCGGACATCATAGTCCCCGGTGGCGGATACAACGACGTCGCGGTCGACATGCTCGTCACCAAGGCGCGCTCGATCCTGGGCCCCGACGGCGCGAGCGCTCGGCACGTCCCCGCGCCCGAAGACCTCGGCCAGGGGCCGGGCGGTGGCTAGGCGCGTCGCGAGCACCGGGCGTATCCTCGCCCCGGCCGCCCTCTTCCTTTTCGTGGCCGCGGGCTGCGCGCGGCAGGCGCAGGTGGCCCCCGCAACGACCGCCGCCGGTGCGCCCGCCACCGGTGAACTCGGCGCCGTCTACGTCCCGCCCCCCGGACGCTGGGAGAGGCGTGATCCCCAGGCTCTCGGCGTGGACCCCGGTCGCCTCGCGGAGGCCGTCCGGATCGCCGAGCGGGGCGAAGCCGATGCCATGCCCCGCGACCTGGAGGCCGCGCTCACCGCGCGCCTGGGCCAGGACCCGTACGGTGAGATCGTGGGTCCGATGCGCCCTCGCGGACCGGCCGCGGGGCTGATCGTCAAGGATGGCTACATCGTCGCGGAGTGGGGCGATGCTCGGCGCGTAGACATGACCTTCAGCGTGACCAAGAGCTACCTGGCGACGCTCGCCGGTGTGGCGCTGGACCGGGGCCTGCTCCGGGGCCTCGACGAGCGGATCGGCGCCTCGGTGGTGCCCGAACGGTTCGCCTCCGAGCAGAACTCGCCGATCACCTGGCGCATGCTCTTGCAGCAGCGCAGCGAGTGGGAAGGCGAGTTGTGGGGCAAGCCCGACGTCGCGGACCGCAGGGCGGGGCGTGACCGTGCCCTACGCGAGCCCGGGTCGTTCTGGGAGTACAACGACGTGCGCGTGAACCTGGCCGCGTTGGCACTGCTGCACGTCTGGCAGCGTCCACTGCCCGAGGTGCTGCGCGAACGGGTAATGGATCCCATCGGGGCGTCTCCCACCTGGCAGTGGCACGGCTATCGAACGTCCTGGACGGAAGTGGCCGGGCGTCGAGTGCAGTCCGTCAGCGGCGGCGGGCACTGGGGGGGCGGCCTGTGGATATCGGCGCGTGACCACGCGCGCTTCGGACTCCTGCACCTGCGGCGAGGGCTGTGGGGGGAGCGCCGCGTGCTTTCCAGGGCGTGGATCGACGCGGCCACCACGCCGACCGCCATCCGCCCGGTGTACGGCATGATGTGGTGGCTGAATACAGACCGGGGCCTCTATCCGAGCGCTCCCGAGTCCAGCTTCTTCGCTTTGGGCGGGGGCGACAACGTGATCTGGGTGGACCCGGACCACCGACTGGTAGCCGTGCTACGCTGGATCGGCCGGAGTCAGACCGACGCGTTCATCGAACGGGTGGTGGCGGCGGTGGAGCGAGACTCCTAGTGGCCAGCCCACTAGCAGGTCGCTGAAAAAGGGTGGCGAGCCGCGTTGGGAGCGCCACGGGGTCGGCTGCAAGG
>JBDLIA010000093.1 GCA_039715185.1 Gemmatimonadota bacterium | reverse complement strand
ACGGGCCGTCTCGTGCCGCAGGCGAGCGCCAGGCTCGCCGACTACTCCGCCGCCGCCATTTCCTCCCCCGCCGGGAAGGCGCGGAAGAACGGTCCTTCCTCGGCCGCGGCGATCATCTCCTGCTCGGTCGATCCCTCCGCCTCGACGAGGAACTCCACGTCGGAGTGGCGATAGATCCCCGTTCCCGCGGGGATCAGGTGACCGATGATGATGTTCTCCTTCAGACCCTTGAGGTCGTCGCGCGCGCCACGCACGGCCGCATCGGTCAGCACCTTCGTGGTCTCCTGGAAGGAGGCCGCGCTGATGAAGCTCTCCGTGGTGAGGCTCGCCTTGGTAATGCCGAGCAGCAACGGCTCCGAACGCGCCGGCTTCTTCTCCTCCTCCAGCGCCTGGGCGTTGATGTCGCGGAAGATCGCGCGGTCGCAGTTCTCGCCCTCCAGCAGCTCCGTGTCGCCCGGATCGGTGATCCGCACCTTCTGGAGCATCTGGCGCACGATCACGCCGATGTGCTTGTCGTTGATCTTCACGCCCTGCAGGCGGTACACCTCCTGGATCTCGTTCAGTAGGTACTCCTGCACCGCGCGCGGGCCCTTGATCTGCAGGATGTCGTGCGGGTTGACCGGCCCCTCGCTGAGGCGATCACCGGCCCGCACCTGGTCCCCTTCGTGCACGCGCAAGTGCTTGCCGACGGGGACGTCGTATACGCGCTCTTCGGCGTCCTCCGGCACGATGATGATCTGACGCTTGCCTCGCTTGATGTCGCCGAAGCGGACCGAACCGTCGATCTCCGTGACCACCGCCGGGTCCTTGGGACGCCGCGCCTCGAAGAGCTCCGCGACACGCGGCAGACCGCCCGTGATGTCGCGCGTCTTGTAGACCTCACGGCTGATCTTGGCGAGCGTGGCGCCGGGTTGCACCGCCTCTTCATCGGCCACGGTGAGCTGCGCCCCCACCGGCACGATGAACTCGCGCAGCTTCTTCCCCTTGCCGTCGCGAATCTCGATCATCGGGTGGAGCCGCTTGTCGCGGTCCTCGATGATCACCAACTGGCGGCGCCCGGTGGACTCGTCCAGCTCCTCCCGGACCGTCTCTTCTTCGACGATGTCGATGAAGTGGATCGTGCCCTTGTGGTCGGCCACTATCGGCTCGGAGTACGGATCCCAGCTGAACAGCAGGTCGCCCGCCTCCACCTCGTCGGCCTCTTCCACCGCGAGCGTGGCTCCGTAGGGCACGGAGAGTCGGCTGCGCACCGCGCCCTCCTTGGTCTTCATCACGATCTCGCCCTCGCGGCTCGTGACCACCCGCAGCTTGTCGGGGGTCTGGACGAAGGTGATCCGCTCGAACGAGATGACTCCGTCGACCTTCGACTTGCGCTGCGTCTGAGCCGCGATCCGGGCCGCGGTGCCGCCGATGTGGAACGTCCGCAGCGTCAGCTGCGTGCCCGGTTCGCCGATGGACTGCGCGGCGAGAATCCCGACCGCTTCGCCCGTATCCACCATGGCCAAGGTGGCCAGATTTCGGCCGTAGCACATCTGGCAGATGCCGCGCTTGGCCTCGCACGTGAGCACCGAACGGATCTTCACGTTCTGGATGCCCGCGTCCTCGATCGCCTCCGCGGCCTCTTCGTCGATCAGCTCGCCCGCCTCGACGAGCGTCTCGCTGTCGATCGGATCGACCACCTCATCGAGCGCCACGTTGCCGACGATCCGGTCCGCGAGCGGCTCGATGATGTCCTCACCCTCCTTGAGCGCCGTGGTGTCGATGCCGAGCACCGTACCGCAGTCATCTTCGGCGATGGTGACGTCCTGCGCGACGTCCACCAGGCGACGCGTCAGGTAACCCGCGTCCGCCGTCTTGAGCGCGGTGTCCGCGAGACCCTTGCGAGCTCCGTGCGTGGAGATGAAGTACTCCAGCACCGTAAGGCCCTCGCGGAAGTTGGACTTGATGGGGCTCTCGATGATTTCGCCGATGCCACCCGTCAGCTTCTTCTGCGGCTTGGCCATCAGGCCGCGCATGCCGGCGAGCTGGCGCATCTGGTCGCGGTTACCGCGCGCGCCCGAGTTCATCATCATGAACACGGGGTTGAAGCCGCCGCGGCTGCGCTCCAGGTGGCGCACCATGGCGTCCGCCACGTCGTTGTTGGCGTGCGTCCAGGTGTCGATCACCTTGTTGTAACGCTCGCCGAAGCTGATCACGCCCTTCTGGTAGGCGCGGTTGAAGCGCGCCACTTCCTGATCGGCCTCGCCCAGGATTTCCGACTTCTCGCCCGGGATCTGCAGGTCCGCGAGCCCTACCGAAATGCCTCCCATCGTGGCGTAGCGGAATCCGAAGGACTTGAGCGAATCCAGGAACTCGGTGGTCCGGCTGAGACCCACCTCGCGGTACGCCTTGGCGATGATGTCGGCGAGCTCGCGCTTGCCCATCGTGTTGTTCCAGAAGCCAAGATCCTCCGGCACGATGGAGTTGAATATCGCCCGACCGATCGTCGTGCGGACCCACTTGCCGCGCCGATCCTCGGTGTCTTCCTCGCCTTCGATCTGGCGCCGCTCCACCCAGAACCAGCAGGGCGAATGGAAGCCCACGCGGCCCAGCTCGAGGGCGGCCTCGGCCTCGGCGAAAATACCGTAGCGCGGCGCGTCCGCGTACGCCTCGTCCAGCTCCTGGTTCGCCTTGTCGCGCTGCGCCTTGGGCAGCCGCACGGAGGCAGCGCGCTCCTCCAACCCCTGCACCAACGCCGGCGCCTTGGTCAGGTAGTAGCAGCCTATGACCATATCCTGCGTGGGACTCGCGATCGGGCGTCCGTTGGACGGCAGCAGGATGTTGTTCGAGGCGAGCATGAGCACTCGCGCCTCGATCTGCGCCTCGAAGCTGAGCGGCAGGTGCACCGCCATCTGGTCCCCGTCGAAGTCGGCGTTGAACGCCGCGCACACGAGCGGGTGGATGCGGATCGCCTTGCCCTCCACGAGGACAGGCTCGAACGCCTGGATCCCCAACCGGTGCAGAGTCGGGGCCCGGTTCAGCAGCACCGGGTGGTCGCGGATGATGTCCTCGAGCACCTCGTAGACCTTGGGGTCCTCGCGCTCCACGATCTTCTTCGCGCGCTTGACCGTCTCGGCCTCACCCCTCTTCTCCAGCTCGTGGATGATGAAGGGCTTGAAGAGCTCGACGGCCATCACCTTGGGCAGGCCGCACTGGTGCAGCTTGAGCTCGGGGCCCACCACGATCACCGAACGGCCCGAGTAGTCCACGCGCTTGCCGAGCAGGTTCTGGCGGAACCGGCCCTGCTTGCCCTTGAGCATGTCGGACAGCGACTTGAGCGGCCGCTTGCCTCGCCCGCGAATGGCCTTCGAGCGGCGGCTGTTGTCGAACAGCGCGTCGACCGCCTCCTGGAGCATGCGCTTTTCGTTCCGGAGGATGACCTCCGGCGCGCGCATCTCCATCAGCTTCTTCAGCCGGTTGTTCCGGTTGATGACCCGGCGGTACAGATCGTTCAGGTCGCTGGTCGCGAAACGCCCGCCGTCGAGCGGCACCAGCGGCCGCAGGTCTGGCGGAATCACGGGTACGACGTCCAGGATCATCCACTCGGGCCGATTGCGCTGCTCCGGGGTTCGCCCCGAGTTGCGGATGGCGTCCAGCACCTTGAGCCGCTTCAGCTTCTGCTTCTTGCGGTGCTGGCTGGTCTCGTTCGCCACCTCGTAGCGGAGCCGCTCCGCCAGGCGATCGATCCCTCGACCGTCCTTGTTCCGATCGTCGATGGACCGATCCTCCTCGTCCAACCGCATGAGCAGCGTGCGGACGGCCTCCGCGCCGATCTCGGCCTTGAACTCGTCGTCTTCTTCTTCGCGCGCCTTGATGCGCAGGTCGTAGTACTCGTCCTCATCCAGCAGCTGCTGGTATGTGACCTCCTGCCGGCCCGGCTGAGTGACCACGTACGCGGCGTAGTAGATCACCTTCTCCAGGTCACGCAGGGTCATGCCCAGGAGGTAGCCCATCTGGCTCGGCAGCGTCTTGAAGAACCAGATGTGGGCCACCGGCACGGCCAACTCGATGTGGCCCATGCGCTCGCGGCGAACCTTGGACAGCGTCACCTCCACGCCGCACTTGTCGCAGATGTGGCCGCGGAAACGGATTCGCTTGAACTTCCCGCAGTGGCACTCCCAGTCCTTCACAGGACCGAAAATGCGCTCGCAGAACAGCCCGTCCCGCTCTGGCTTGAACGAGCGGTAGTTGATGGTTTCCGGCTTCGTGACCTCTCCGTACGACCAGCTCCGGATCTCCTCGGGGGAGGCGATCCTCAACTGGATGAAATCGAAGTCACTGGAACGCGGCTCGCGCGTGCGCGGAAAATCGATCATGTATCGTTACTCCTCACGTCCGAGCTTTACGCTCAACCCCAAGGACTGAAGTTCCTTCACGAGCACGTTGAACGACTCTGGAATGCCTGGCTCCGGCAGGTTGTCGCCCTTCACGATCGCCTCGTAGACGCGCGAGCGCCCCGACACATCGTCGGACTTGACCGTCAGGATCTCCTGGAGCGTATGCGCGGCCCCGTACGCCTCCAACGCCCACACCTCCATCTCACCGAAGCGCTGCCCGCCGAACTGCGCCTTCCCCGCCAGCGGCTGCTGGGTGACCAGCGAGTACGGTCCGATGGAGCGCGCGTGGATCTTGTCGTCCACGAGGTGCGAGAGCTTGAGCATGTAGATCTGGCCGACGGTGACCGGGAAGTCGAACTGCTTCCCGCTGCGGCCGTCGCGCAGCCAGACCTTGCCCGCCGCCGTGATGCCGGCCGCCACGAGCAGCTCCACGATGGCTGCGTCCAGCCCCATCCCCTCCGAAAACGTGCGCTTGCGCCTGAGCGCCGAGATCGCCGGGAAGGCGTCCTCGACCTTCGCATCGCGCCGCTCGGCCAACTCATCGGCCGCGGCCACGAGGAACGCCTTGACGCTGCCCAGGGTCTTCTTCATCGACTCGTCGACGCCCTGGCCGAGGTACGCGTCCAGGTCCCCGCCCACGGTTTCGGTGCCCATGCCGTAGCCGGCGGCGCCGTTACCCCCGCCGGTGCCCCCACCGCTCACCGCGCCTCGATCGGGCGCCTGGTCGTGAATCAGCCTGATGAGCGCTTCGGTCTCGGCCTTTCCGAATTCGGGGAAAGCCGTCTGCAAGCGCGCCGAACGGGCGGCCCAGCTGAGCCCGCTGAACTTGAGCAACGCTCCGACCTCGTCCTCGGACGCACCCTGGAAGACGGGCGTCTTGGCCTCGAAACCGAGCATGTCGGCCACCCACCCCAGGTGTGTCTCCAGGACTTGGCCGACGTTCATGCGGCTCGGCACGCCGAGCGGATTGAGGACGATCTCCACGGGCCTGCCGTCGGGCAGGAAGGGCATGTCCTCCTCGGGCACGATGCGGGCGATGATGCCCTTGTTGCCGTGCCTGCCCGCCATCTTGTCGCCGACGCTGATCTTGCGCTTCTCGGCGACGTAGACCTTGACGAGCTGCACCACACCGGGAGGCAGCTCGTCGGGCTGGAAGACCTTGTCGATCTGCTCCTCGGTCTTCTCGCGGACGCGCCCGATGCGCTTCTTGGCCTCGTCGATGACGAGGCGGATGCGCTCGTTCGCTTCCTTGTTCTTGACCTTGAGCGTGGTCAGGTCGATGTCGCCGAAGTCGATGTCCTCGAGCGCCTTCACCAGGAGCTTGGTGCCCTCTTCCAGGTACGGCTCCACGGTTCCGTGCCGCAGCATCAGCGACGCCGTCTGGCCCTTCAGCAGCTCGCGCAGCTCCTCGTCGCGCGCGTCACTGATGCGGCGGATTTCGGTGCGCTCGAAGGCCCTCAGCTCGCCGATGCGAGAGCCCCGTTCCTGCTCGAGCAGCGGATCGTCGATCCGGCGGCTAAAGACCTTCACGTCGATAACCGTACCGGTCAGCCCCGGCGGCACCTTGAGCGAAGAGTCTTTGACGTCCTTGGCCTTCTCGCCGAAGATCGCCGTCAGCAGCTTCTCTTCCGGCGAAAGCTCGGTCTCCCCCTTGGGGGTGATCTTGCCGACCAGGATGTCACCCGGGTTCATGCGCGCGCCGATCCGCACCACACCCCGCTCGTCGAGCTGTACGAGGCCCTCTTCAGCCACGTTCGGGATTTCGCGGGTGATCTCCTCCATGCCGCGCTTGGTGTCGCGCACGTGGAGCTCGAGCTCCTGGATGTGGATCGACGTGTAGACGTCCTCCTTCACCAGCTTCTCGCTGATGACGATCGCGTCCTCGAAATTGTGTCCGTACCAGGGCATGAAGGCGACCAGCACGTTGCGGCCGAGCGCGAGCTCGCCGAACTGCGTGGACGGGCCGTCCGCGATGATCTGCCCCGCCTTCACCTTGGCGCCCTGCTTGACCAGGGGGCGTTGGTTGATGGCGGTGTCCTGGTTGGTCCGCCAGAACTTCTTCAGGCGATAGCGATCGAACTGCGCCAGCTTGGCCAGCGGCTCGTCCGACTTACCGGGCGACACCGCGCCGGTGTCCACGATGATCTCATCGGCGGTCACCCGCTCCACGACGCCCGGACGCTTGGCCAGGATGACCGCGCCGGAGTCGCGCGCGACCTTCTCCTCCAGACCCGTGCCCACGAGCGGCGCCTCCGGGTACAGAAGCGGCACCGCCTGGCGCTGCATGTTCGAGCCCATCAGCGCGCGGTTGGCGTCGTCGTGCTCGAGGAACGGAATCAGCGCGGCGGCCACCGACACGAGCTGGTCCGGCGCCACGTCCATGTAGTCGATGTCGTCCGGCCGGGCGAGCGGGAAGTCTCCTCGATAGCGGCACAGCACGAACTCGTTGGCGAAGTGCCCGTCTTCGGTGAGGGGCGCGTTCGCCTGGGCTATCGTCGCGTCCTCCTCCGCGTTGGCGTCGAGCCAGACGATCTTATCGGTGACCTTGTTCTTCACCACCTTGCGGTACGGCGTCTCGACGAAGCCGAGGTTGTTGATCCGCGAGTACGTGGTCATGCTGGTGATCAGACCAATGTTCGGGCCTTCCGGGGTCTCGATCGGACACATCCGCCCATAGTGCGAATAGTGCACGTCGCGGACCTCGAAGCCGGCGCGCTCACGCGTCAGGCCGCCGGGCCCCAGCGCCGACAGCCGCCGCTTGTGCGTCATCTCGGCCAGCGGATTGGTCTGGTCCATGAACTGGCTGAGCTGGCTCGACCCGAAGAACGCCTGGATCACCGCGCTCACGGTACGCGCGTTCACCAGGTCGTCGATGTTCATCTTTTCGACGTCCGTGGTGATCGACATGCGCTCCTTGACCAGCCGCGCCATGCGCGAGAGGCCCACCGAGAACTGATTCGCGATCAGCTCGCCCACCGTGCGGATGCGCCGGTTGCCCAGGTGGTCGATGTCGTCCACGAAGCCACGCCCCTCGTGCAGCTCGATGAGGTAGCGGAAGATCGCGGTGAAATCCTCCTGGGTAAGCACCGTGGTGCCCGCCGGCGTATCCAGCCCGAGCCGCTGGTTGATCTTGTAGCGGCCCACGCGCCCCAGGTCGTAGCGCTTGGGGTTGAAGAAGATTCGCTCCAGGGCCAGGCGCGCCGTCTCCATGTTGGGCGGCTCGCCCGGGCGCAGCAGGGAGTAGATCGCGCGCAGCGCGGACTCCTCGTCCGAGGTCGGATCCTTCTTCAGCGTGTTCTTGAGGAGCGGGCTGTCGCCGCGCGAGGACTCGGCCTGACCCGCGAAGATCGAGACCTTCTTGATCCCGGCGCGGTGTAGCTGCTCGATGACCTCTTCGGTCAGCTCCTGCGCGACCTCCACCAGCACTTCGCCGGACTCCGGATCCACGACCTCCACGGCCGCGAGCGCGCCCAGACCCTCACGGCGCGCGCCCTTGTCGGCGTCCTCCAGCTTGGGCACCGTGATCTTCCGCTTCTTGTAGAAGATCTGAAGGATGGCTTCGTCGGTGCCGTGACCGAACGCGCGCAGCAGCGCGGTGGCCGGGAACTTCTTCTTGCGGTCGATGTGGACGTGGATGACGTCGTGGATGTCGATCGTGAACTCGACCCACGAGCCCCTGAAGGGGATGATCCGCGAGCTGTATAGCTTCGACCCGTTGGGGTGGATCGTCTCCTCGAACACCACCCCCGGAGAGCGGTGCAGCTGGCTCACGATGACCCGCTCGGCGCCGTTGATGATGAACGTGCCCAGGTCAGTGAGCAGCGGCAGGTCACCGAGGTAGACTTCCTTCTCGATGATGTCCTGCGGCCGCGGCTCGCCGTCCTCGCCGTCCTCCACTTCCTCCCAGACGATGAGACGCAGCAGCGACTTCAGGGGCGCGGCGTAGGTCATGTCGCGCTCGATGCACTCGTCCACCGTGTACTTCGGTTCGCCGAGGCTGTAGCCCACGAACTCGAGCGAGAACTTCTCGTTCACGTCGCTGATCGGGAAGATCTCCCTGAAGACCCGCTCCAGCCCTACGTCCTCCTGCACTCCCGACTCCGCCTCGGTGCGAAGCAGCCTCGAAAATGCTTCCAGCTGGACGTCCAGCAGATTGGGCATGGGCATGGCGTCCGGTAGCTTGCTGAACGTCACCACCGGTCGCTTGCCGTTCAAACGTGTAGCCAAGAGGAACTCCCCCTTCCGATTCCCTCAGAATCCGACTCGGGCCGGCGGGCACGCGCGGATGAGTCACGCCGCGCGCCGCCGTTCGTCGACGGGTGTGAAGCGCAGAAACCCCCGACCGCCGACGGCGGTGGGGTTCTGCGAAGCGATGATCTGTACGGCTGGCGTCCCCGTAGGCCGCTTCCAACGCGGCACGGCCATTCGGCGCCGCCATGCATCCGCCGGCTCATCGTTGGAACTCCTCGCCGTAGCGAAGGCTACGCCTCGTCGTTCCGCCTTGATCCGGCGGCGCCGCCACCACCTCGGCGGCTCGTGAACGTTGGAAACTGCCTACTTGCATCGGCGCCCTCGGCTGAAGTTGCGGTCGCACTTCACCGCCCTCGATCCGTCCAGGGGCGGCTCGCCGGTCCCGCGCCACGCTGGCGCAGACCGGAGCGGCGGCGACGCTACTTCAGCTCGACCGTAGCGCCTTGCTCTTCGAGCTTGGCCTTGATCTGCTCGGCCTCGTCCTTCGAGACGGCCTCGCGGACGGGCGACGGAGCGCTGTCCACCAAATCCTTGGCCTCCTTGAGTCCCAGGCTGGTGACCTCGCGAACCGCCTTGATCACCTGGATCTTCTTGCCGCCGATCTCCGTGAGAATGACGTCGAACTCGTCCTTCTCGACCTCTGCCTCGGCGCCACCGGCCGCCCCGCCACCGGCCGCGACCGGAGCCGCGGCGACGGCGGTGACGTTGAACTTCTCCTTGAAGGCCTCGACGAAGTCCGCGAGCTCCATCACGGTCATCTCGCCGATCGCGTCGAGCAGCTCTTCCTTGTTCGCCATCTCGCTATCCCCTTGTTCTTCGCACCGATGAGGGTCAGGAACCCGCCGCGTCCCTCTGGACGCGCAGGGCATCAATCAATCCGGCTACCTCGTAGAGCATCGCCTGCATGAGAGCGGCGAGTTCCGCCATGGGCGCCTGCATCGCCCCGGCCAGCTCCGCCAGGAGCTGTTCCCTCGGAGGCAGCTTGGCGAGCTTGCCGACGCCCGTGGCGTCCACCTTCTCGCCTTCCACGATGCCGACCTTCACGGTCGGCTTGTCGTCGTGTTCCTTCGCGAACTCCCAGATGACCTTGGCCGGCGTCACGGCGTCCTGCGTGCCGATCACCAGTCCCGTGGGGCCGATGAAGAACTCGGCTATGTCCGGCACCTCGAGCGCCTCCACCGCGCGTTGCGCCATCGAGTTCTTGACCACGAGGTACTCGATCCCTTCCGCGCGCAGCTTTGCGCGGAGCTCGGTCATGCTCTTGACGTCCAGCCCGGTGAAGTCCGTGAGGTAGAACGCGCGCGCCGCATCCAGCTTGCCCGCGATTTCCTTCACGACCTCCTGCTTGACTTCGACCTTCATGACGCCGCCCCCGCCGACGTGCGGCGATAGAGGTTCGGATCGATCTTCACGCCGGGGCCCATCGTGCTCGATACCACGACGTTGCGAACGTAGGTGCCCTTGGCGGCGGACGGCTTCGCCCGCACCACCGAATCCATGAAGGCCCCCAGGTTCTCGTCCAGGCGCTCGGCCTCGAACGACACGCGACCGATCGGCGCGTGCAGGTTGCCGGTCTTGTCGACCCGGTACTCGATCTTCCCCGCCTTCACCTCGCCCACCGCCTTGCCCACCTCGAACGTGACGGTCCCGGCCTTGGGATTGGGCATGAGGCCACGCGGCCCCAGTATGCGCCCCACCTGGGCCACCTGGCCCATGACGTCCGGTGTAGCGACGACGGTGTCGAAGTCCAGCCAGCCCTCTTTGATCTTGTCGATGTGCTCCATGCCCACGTAGTCCGCGCCGGCGTCCTCGGCCTCACGGGCCTTGTCGCCCTGCGCGAGCACGAGCACCCGAACCGCCTTGCCCGTGCCGTGCGGCAGCACGACTGTGCCGCGCACGATCTGGTCGGCGTGCTTGGGGTCCACGCCCAGGCGGACGGACACCTCGACGGTCTCGTCGAACTTCGCGAACGACGTCTCCTTGACCACCTTGAGCGCGTCCAGCGGAGTCTCGAAGCGAAGATCGGCCGGCACCGCGGCGACTGCCTTCCGGTAGTTCTTTCCGCGCTTCGGCATCAGCCCTCCACCGTGATGCCCATGGACCGCGCCGTGCCCTCGATCATGCGCATGGCGGACTCCACGTTGGCGGCGTTCAAGTCGGGCATCTTGGTCTCGGCGATCTCGCGGACCTGATCCTTGGTCACCGAGCCGACTATCTCCACGTGCGGCACGCCCGAAGCCTTCTGCAGGCCCGCCGCGCGCTTGAGCAACACGGCGGCCGGCGGAGTCTTCGTGATGAAGCTGAAGGAGCGGTCCGCGTAGACCGTGATCTCGACGGGAATGAGGATCCCGCCGCCCTGTTGTGTTCTGGCGTTGAACGCCTTGCAAAACTCCATGATGTTGACGCCGTGCTGACCCAACGCCGGACCCACGGGGGGCGCAGGGTTGGCCTGGCCGGCGGGCACCTGGAGCTTTATGAACCCGATGACCTTCTTTGCCATGTATACCCTTCGTGCTCCCTGCTGTATCGACGGCGTGGTGTGCCCGGGAGCGTGGGCTGCCACACCGCGCGCGCAAAAAGCTTCGCCGCCCGAGCGGGCGGCACCGCCGACCTGCCAGGCCGGCTAGAAGCCTCTGAGCTGCGTGTAATCCAACTCCACCGACGTGGGCCGGCCGAACAGGCTCACCTCCACCTTGACCTTGCCCTTGTCGTCGTCCACCTCCTGCACCGTTCCGCTGAAGTCCGTGAACGGGCCCTCGGTCACCTCCACCACCTGACCGATCCGGAACGGGATCTCTTCCTTCGACTCGACCTCGGCCACCTCCGGCTCGAGTCCGAGAATCTTGGCCATCTCGTCCTCGCGCAGGGGCTGCGGCCGCGCGCCGCCCCCCACGAACTTGATGACGCCCTGAATGCTGTTGACGGTATGCAGCGACTGTTGGTTGGCTCGCATACGGACGAGCACGTAGCCCGGATAGAGTCGCTTGGTCACCGTGACCCGCTTGCCGTTGCGGATCTCGGCCACATCCTGCGTCGGCACCAGAGCCTCCTGAATGTCCTTCTCCTCGGGCGTCTCACCGGGAAGTTGGCCGATGCGATGGTCGATCAGCCTCTTCACCTTGTTCTCGTGACCCGAGTAAGTCTGGATCGCGTACCAGCGCGCTTCGTCCAACACGATCACCCCGTGAACACGTCGATGATGAGGTTGATGACGTTGCTGACGCCCAGATCCATCGCCCAGATGATGGCGGCCACGACGATCACGAAAAGGAGGATGACGAGAGTGGCCTGACGCAACTGCGGCCAGTCGGGCCAGGTTACCTTCTTCATCTCCTCGACCGTCTGGTCGAAGAAGACCTTGGTCCTCTCGATGTTGTCGGCTACAGCCATCTATCTACTTGGTTTCCTTGTGCGCCGTGTGCGCGTTGCACCGCGGACAGTGCTTCTTCCACTCGACGCGCTCGGGGTGCAGTCGCCGGTTCTTGGTCGTGTGATAGTTCCTGGCTTCGCACTGGCTGCACGCCAGGATGACCTTGTCGCGTGCCATGCTAGTGTTCCGTTGTCAGAGTTCCCGCGCCCCTACTCGATGATTTCGGTAACGACGCCGGCGCCGACGGTGCGGCCGCCCTCACGGATGGCGAAGCGCAGCTCGGACTCCATGGCGATGGGCGTGATC
>JBDLIA010000092.1 GCA_039715185.1 Gemmatimonadota bacterium | reverse complement strand
GGCGCGCCCAGCTCTGCCAGCAGCGGCATCGCGCGCGCCAGGCCGCGCGCGCCCACGTGCGGGAAGTTCATCACCCCCGACGGCGTCAGGAAGCACTTGAACCCCAGCACGCCGGCGTCCCACAGCGGCACGAGATCCTCGACGTTGTCGGGCACCAGGCCGCCCCAGAAGCCGACGTCCACGCGCAGCGACCCCTCGGCGGCGGCGCGCTTGAGCTCCAGCGCGTGTACGGTGGTGGTGGCCGGCGTGGCGTTGAGCGGCATGTCCACGGCGGTCGTGACGCCGCCCGCGGCGGCCGCCGCGGTGCCGGTGGCGAAGCCTTCCCAGTCGCCGCGCCCGGGCTCGTTGAAGTGCACGTGGGTGTCGACCAGGCCCGGCAGCAGCACGTCGGGCTCGGGCAGGTCGACGACGGCCACCCCGGCGGGCACCGCGTCGGGGGCCACGACCGCCTGGATCCTGTCGCCGGCGACCAGGACCGCGGCCGCGATCTCGCCCTCGGGCGTGAGCACGCGGCGCCCGCGCACGGCCAAGCTCAGGGGCAGATAGCTCACCCCGCTTCGCCCTGCTCCCACCAGCTCAGCAGCAGGTTGCCGGCCACCGCCAGGCGGTAGGACGCGGTGGAGCGGACGTCGTCGATGGGGCTGATGTCGCGCGCGAGCGCGGCGCGCACCTCGGCCGCGCCGGCGCCGGACGCGAGCGCCTCTTCGGCGTGGGTCGCACGCACCGGCGTGGGCGCCACGCTGCCGAACGCCACCCTGGGCCGCCGAGCGCGCACGGCGGCCATCACGACCTTGGAGATCGCCTGCGCCGCCCGCGTGCCCACCTTGCGGTACCACTGCGGGCCGCGGACCGGGGGCACCTCCACGGCCACGATCAGCTCGCCCGGGCCGAGCCTGGTCTCCCTGTAGCCCGTGTAGAAGTCGTTGAACGGCACCCGCCGCTCGCCGCTCGCGGAGCGCAGCACCAGGGTCGCGTCCGCGGCCGCGAACACGGGCAGCGAGTCCCCCGCCGGCGACGCGTTGGCGATGTTGCCGCCCACCGTCGCGGCCGCCTGGATCTGCGCGCCCCCCACGGTGGCGGCGGCCTCGACCAGCATCGGCAGCCTGAGCAGAACCGCCTCCGAGCGCAGGATGGCGGCGAAGGTGGTCCCGCCTCCCAGCGCCAGGACGTCGCCGCGCTCCTCGACGAAGCGGAGCTCCTCCAGCCCCGAAATGTCCATGTAGGCGGCCGGCGCGGCGGTGCCGAACTGGAGGTCCACGTAGACGTCCGTGCCGCCGGCCAGCGGCACCAGCGAGGGGTTCCCGGCGAGCATCTCGAGCGCCTCGCCGAGGGTGTCCGGGGTGCGCAGCTCGAGGCCGGAAACGGCGCTCCTCACGGGCCCGTGCCGGCGTTCTGGATGGCGCGGTAGATCGCCTCGTATCCGGTGCAGCGGCACAGGTTGCCGGCCAGCGCGGTGCGCACGTCCTCGAGCGTCGGCTCGGGGCCGAGCGCGAGCGCGGCCATGATCATCCCGGGCGTGCAGATGCCGCACTGCGCGCCGCCCCAGTCGGCGAACGCGAGCTGGAGGGGATGGTCGTCGCCCAGGCCCTCGATGGTGTCGATGTCGCGCCCGCGCACCTGCCCGAACGCGACCAGGCACGAGCACACCGGCTCGCCGTCCATGAGGACGGTGCACGCGCCGCACTCGCCCTCCCCGCAGCCCTCCTTGGTGCCCGTGAGCCCGCACTCCTCGCGCAGGACGTCCAGCAGCCGCTTCATGGGCGGAGCCTCCGCCTCCCGCTCCTCGCCGTTGAGCCGGAAGCGCACCTTCCGCGCCGGACTCACGCCGCCTCCCCCGCCTCGTCGCCCGCGTGCGCCGCGGGATCCAGGGCTGCCCCGCGCTCCGCCGCCGCGCCGGCCTCCAGCGACGGCGCGTCCATCAGACGCTCGGGCGTGGCCGGGATCTCGCGCACGTCCAGGCGCAGGTGGCGCAGCGCGTTCACGAGCGCGGGGGCGGGGCCGTCTATGGGCAGCTCGCCCACGCCCTTGGCGCCGAACGGTCCGTGCCGGTAGGGGCTCTCCAGGATGACCGCGTCGATGGGCGGGGTGTCCAGCGTGGTGGGGATGATGTAGTTGGTGAGCTGGGCGTTGGCCATCAGCCCGTCCCGCATCACGACCTCCTCCAGCAGCGCGTAGCCCACGCCCTGCGCGGTCGCGCCCTCGATCTGCCCGAGCACGATGCGCGGGTGGATCGCCTTGCCTATCTCGCACACCGCGGTGACGCGCAGCGGCCGCACCTCCCAGGTGTCGGGGTCCAGCTCGACCTCGGCCACGTCGCACGCCCACCCGTAAGTGCCGTAGGCGTCGCCCTCGTAGGTGCCCTCGTCCCAGACCAGGCCGGGCGGCGCCCGGTAGCCGCGCTGCACCCGCAGCGGGCCCCTGCTGCGGTGGTGCGCCGATGGGTCCACGCCCTCCAGAAGCTCCAGCATCTCCTGCGCGCAGTCGCGCAGGATCCCCCCCACCACCATGCAGGTGCGCGACGCTACGGTGGGCCCGCTGTCCGGGACGTAGGCGGTGTCCGGCTGCGCCACCTCGACGCGCTCGAAGGGGATGCCCAGCGTGTCCGCCACGATCTGCGCGTGCGACGTGCGCGCGCCCTGGCCTATCTCCACGGTCGACGACAGGACGCGCACGCCCACCTCGGTCGTCTCCAGCGCGGCCTCGGACGCGAGCGTCACCTCACCGCTGCCGGTGAAGCCGGCGCCGTGGTGGTAGAGCGCCAGCCCGATCCCCCGCCGCGGCCCGCCGGCCCCGGCCGCCGCCGCGTAGGCCGCGCGCTTGTTGCGGTAGTCGGTCCGCTCCAGCGCCTCGTGCAGCGCCTCCAGCGCGCTCCCGTCGGGTCCCACGGTGCCGCCCGTGGCGGTTTCATCGCCCGGCCGCAGGGCGTTCAGCTCGCGCAGCTCCACAGAGTCCATGCCCATGTGCTCCGCGACGCGCTCCATGTGCACCTCGCCCGCGAAGATGGTCTGCGGCGCGCCGAACCCCCGGAAGGCTCCGTTGGGGGGCGTGTTGGTCATCACCGAGCGGCCGCGGATGCGCACGTTGGGGCAGCGGTAGGGCCCGGCCGCGTGGATCACACCGCGCGACAGCACCACGGGGCTCAGCGTGACGTACGCCCCGGCGTCGGACAGCACGTCGATGTCCTGCGCCACCAGGACGCCCTCGCGCGTCAGCCCGGTCCGGTGCCGGATGGTGAACGGGTGGCGCTTGGTGGTCGCCTGGAGGTCCTCCTCGCGGTCGTAGATCAGCTTGACCGGCCGGCCGGCCTCGAGCGCGAGCAGGGCGGCGTGGCCGGCTATCATGGACGGGTACTCCTCCTTGCCGCCGAACCCTCCTCCGGTTTCGGTCTGCACCACGCGGATGCGCTCGCCCGGCAGGTCCAGGAGCACCCGCAGCGCCTTGTGGACGTAGTAGGGGCACTGCAGGGACCCGTAGATCGTCACGCCGCCCGCTTCGGGCACGGCGATGACGCCGTTGGTCTCTATGTAGAGTTGCTCCTGGTGGCCCGTGCGGTAGGTGCCCTCGACCACCACCTCGGCGCCGGCCAGCGCCGTCTCCACGTCCCCTTTGTCGATCTCGAGCGTGGTCTGGGTGCGCTGCGAGGTCTCGTAGTCCAGAACGGCCTCGTGCGGCTCGTAGTCGATTTCCACGCGGACTTGCCAGAGCAGCTCCCGGTCCTCGTGCGCCAGCAGCAGGATGGGCTCCGCCTGGTGGCGCACCACGCCGGGCGCGAGGCACGGCTGGTCGTCGTCGATGAGGCGGATCACGTTGGCGCCGGGGATGTGCGTGTGGTCGACCACGGTGAACCCGTCGGCGCCGAGGTCGAGCCGGATATCGCGAATCGAGCCCACGCCGATCGTGGAGCGAATGGTGCGCCCGTGCAGCATCCCGGGGAACGTCAGGTCGTCGATGTAGAGCGCGCGCCCGGAGGCCTTGGCGAGGCCGTCGCTACGCCTGACGTTGGTGCCGACGGACGATGGAGGCTGCGGCGCTTCGGCCATGGTTCCCCGGGCTGGTGGCGGTGACCCCCAAGGTGCCGCGCGCGGGCCGGGGAGCGCAACGCGGGCTCAGGACCGGACTCTGGTGAACCTCAGTCCATGCGAAAGTCCCGAGGCGAGGCTGAAGCCGGTGGCTTCGGCCTCGCCGCCGTCGAACCGAAGCGTGTAGGGGCTCCCGTCGACCGTGGCCAGGAACAGTCCCCTCATTACGGGCCGCAGCGGAGCCGGATCGTGATCGCCGGCCACCAGAAGCTCGAGCCCGCCGCCGCTCGCCCGAATCTCGTACGACACGCCCAGCTCGACGCTGCCGTATGCCCCGATCAGAGCGGCCGCGTCCACGTCGCTCATCGAGACGGGCGCGTACTCGCGGAAGTCGATCGTCTGAAAGTCGGCGACGCGGATCGTCAGCCGGCGCTCGCCGCCCTCTCCCCGGCGGAACTGGAAGGTTATCGGGATGCCGAAGCCCGGCATCGAGAATCGGTCGGGCCGTTCGGCGACCAGCTCCCGGTCGCCGTCCTCGCGCTCGTAGAACAGCTTGCCCTCTCGCAAGTAGATGTCGCGAGCCAGCGCCTCGGAATCGCTCCAGTAATGGCCCGCCCACTTCGCCAGTTGATCCTCGGTCAGATGTAGCGCGGCCGGCTCCGCCGTCTCCTCGTCGGCTTGCTCCGCGCCGACGTGGGCTTCCGCCTGGGGCCGGCGCGCCGCCTCCCCCGCCGATAGCAGTCGGCGCGCGACCGCCTCCGACAGGCGATTGGCGTTCGCGTCGGCCGCGTTGCACAGGACGACGACGACGAGGGCGCGCTCCGGAAACGCCACTACTCGCGTGCGAAACCCTTTGAGGCTGCCCGTGTGGCCGATCGTGGCCACGCCGTCCACCTCGCCCAGGCGGGTCCCGAGCCCGTAGTCCAGCGGGGAGCCGTCAGCGAGCGTGCCGGGCGTCGTCATGAGGCCCACCCACGCTTCGCCTCCCACGGACGGTCGCAGCAGATTTCGGCCCCACGCCGCCAGGTCGCGCGCCGTGCTCAGCGCGCCGCCGTCGCCGACGACGTCGAACTCCTTCAGGAAGCGACGGTACTGGCCGTCCTCGAACCCGTAGCTGGCGACGCGCCCGGGCACCACGCGCCGGTGGTCGTCCTCGAAGGCGGTGTGGTGCATGCCCAGCGGCCCGAACAGCTCCCGTTCGGCGAACTCGCCCAGCGGCGAGCCGCTCGCTCGCTCCACCAGCTCGGCCAGGAGCACGTAGTTCGAGTTGCTGTACGCGTAGCGCTCGCCGGGCGCGAACTCGAGCGACCGCTGGCGCGCGAGCATGCGCAGGACCCGTCGGTTGTCCAGGTGATCGAGCTCGTGACGGCCGGCCAGGCGGAACAGGCTGAAGTAGTCGCGCAGGCCGCTCGTGTGCTGGGCCAGCGCGCGCACCGGAATCGGCCGTCCGATTCCCCCCAGCTCGGGCATCAGCGCCCGCGCGTCCGCCTGGAGCTCCAACTCACCGCGCACGCTCAGGAGGGCCACGCTGCCGGCCACGAACTGCTTCGACACCGAGGCGACGTAGAACACCGAGTTCGGATCGAGGGGCACGCCGAGCTCGAGATTGGCCATGCCGTACGCGCCCTCGAAAAGAAGCTCCGTGTCGCTGGAGACGGCGCACACGCAGCCGGGCGTGGCGGTCCCGTTCCACGCTTCGAAGATCGAATCGATCGCCGACCGCCACGCGAGAGCCGGCGTCTCCGGGTCGGCTTGGGCGTGCGCCGCCGAGGCCGGGCCGCCGGCCAGCGCGAGCGCGGCGGCGCACCCTCGGGCGAACCAGACGGCGGCGGCCATGGGATGGGGAGATCTGGTTCTGTTGCGACGCATGCTGGCGCTCCCGAAGCGGTGGAAGTCGGTCCTCGGGATGGAGAACGGGCCGCGGCGCGCGGTTATTGAGAAGGGGGCGAGGGCTCTGCTCGTCGGATGACGATGTCCGCGTTGTCGGTGCGCACACGTATGAGCACGCCGCCGCCGCCCAGCCTGCCGCGCAGAGCCCGGCCCCGCGCCGGCGAGGGCGCTCCCTCAACCGGTGCGACGGGGAAATCGCTGCGCACGCGCTTGTCGGTCTCGGCCAGGAGATCCGCCGCAGCTCCCGCCGGCAGGGTTAGCGTCACGGGGGCGTTGCTGGTCAACAGAGACAAGGGACCGCGCGCGGGAAGACTGTCGAAGGCGGCGTCGATGGCTCCGTTCGATGTAGCCGCGACCACCGCGCCCCTCAATCCCTCCAGGCGAATACCCGAGTTCGAGTTCTCCACCTCGATATCGCCCTCGATTCCGGCGATCGTGACCGGCCGATAGTTCGACGTACGCAGGGAGACGGCGGTCCGACGGGGCACCCGGATCTCCACCCTCATCCGGTCCGTGTTGCGAGGCTCCAGCAGCTGCAGGATGCCGCCCGCCAGGACCGGCGTCGGCAGCGTTACCAGGCCGGCTTCGACGGCCTCCATTACGACGTGGATGGAGTCGCCGTCGTGGCCACTCACCGACAGGGACAGGTACGGAGCGTCGACCACGAGTCGTGGGGGCGCGCCGCTCGCATCCGTGGGGAAGACGCCGGACCACCGCAGCGCTGACTGGGCCGCGATCGGCGCCGCCGTGGCGACCGCGGCGGCGGCGAGCAGGACGCTCCAGGTTCGCGACCTCACAGGCTCTCCTCCAGCGCCTGGGCCGCCCAGCGCCGCACGGACTCGTCCGCGTCCTCGCTGGCGAGCTTCCGCAGAATGGCGGCTCCGCCTCCCGGGCCCGCGGCCACGAGGTCGATCAGCGCCAGGCGAATCGCGGGCGACGGCTCCCTCTGGAGCGCTGTGGCGAGGCGCGCCCACTCGGCCCTCTCCGGCGAGCGCTCCGCCAGCGCATCGACCGCGGCCAGCCGGACGTTCGGGCTGGGATCGGTTTCCAGCACCCGGATGAGGAGCTCGGTCAGCGCCGGGTCGTCCGCCCCGTGTTCGGCGGCGGCGGACACCACGCCGAGGCGCGTAATGGCCGACGATCCCGCCGCGTACGACACCGGGCCGGCCGGGAAGACCCGGGGCTCGGGGGTCGAGCCGCGATCCACCACGCCACCCCGGGTCGTCAGCACCCCCGCGGCGAACGCCACCGCCGCCACGGCCGCCGCGGCCATCCACCCGCCGCCGCGCGCGCGCACCCCGGGAGCCGACGCCGGGGGGGCGAGATCCGGCGAGCCTCGCCCCGAGCCCGATATGGCGTCCAGGGTGCTCCCTCGGCTCGCGGGCGCCGGCAGAGACTCGTAAGCAGCCCTCACGCGCCCTACACCATCGACGTAAGCCCGACATTCAGCGCACGAATCGAGGTGCTCCGACGCCAGCAGCGCGACGTCCGCGTCGAGCTCGCCGTACGCGTGTTGCAGGAGCAGGGCGGGCGACGGACAGGCGCGCCGTTCAGGAGAGCGAGACATCGTGTGACCTCAGGGCTTTCTTCAGGGAATTAGTGGCGTGGTGCATGTGACTCAACGCGGTGCCGAGCGGCATGTCGAGCGCCTCGGCGATCTCCCGGAACGTGAGCGGAGAGTGGTGTCTGAGGAGGAAGACCGTGCGCCGCTCTTCCGTTAGCCGGCTCAACTCACCCTCGATCGCGCGTCGAACCTCACCGGCCTCGAGGTCGGCGTCCGGCCCGTGGCGAGAACCTCCGCCGATCCGCATCGCTCCCAGGCCGTCGAGCGCGCGCCGTGCCCGCGTCGCCCGCCGGGCTTCGTCGATCATCGTCCGGCGCGCCAGCGTGAACAGCCACGCGCCGAAGCGGCCCCGATCCTCGTAAGCGTCGAGCCCTCGCCAGGCCTTGATCGCCGTGAGTTGGAGCAGGTCCTCGGCCTCATCGGCGTCTCCGCACGATCGTACCAGAAACGCGAAGAGGGCGTTTCGGTGGCGGTCGAAGAGGCCCGCGAAGGCGCCCGCGTCACCCGCGCGGGCTCGTGCGAGCAGTCCGCTCGACGGTTTTTGCGACGGTGCCATCCCAACCTAACGCCGCGAGTGGATCGGTTATTGAGGTGCGGCCAGCTCTTCGGCCAACCCGCCGATCGCGCCCGCCGGGTCGGGGCCCACGTCGAATCGGATCACGCGACGCCCCGCTTCCTCGAGCGCCGCTCGATCGCCGGCGGCCTGCGCCGACAGCAGCGTGCCGAAGGTCAGCGGGTAGCCGGACTCCGGATCGTCCCCGGGCGCGGGCGGAATCGCCAGGTCTTCGACGGGGTCCGCAGTGAGCTGCACGAACACGCCGTTGCCGCGGCCGCCCTTGTGCAGTTGCCCGGTGGAGTGCAGGAAGCGCGGGCCGTAGCCGGCGGTGGTGGCGAATCCGTAGCGCGCGCGGATCGCCAGGCGCAACTCCGACAGCGCCGCGTCGGTGTCCGCCGTGGGCGGCAGGTACGCCTGCAACGCGGCGTAGTCGCCCCGGTCCGCGCCGTCCAGCAACTCGGCCAGCGCCAAGGCCTCGAGCGGAGCGACCGGCGTCCCCGGCGCCGTGCCGGTCCGGCGGTAGGCCTCGACCAGATCGCGCGCCCGCGCCTTGGCCGATTCCACGTTCGGCTGATCGAACGGGTTGATCCCCAGGAGTGCCCCCGTAACGGCTGTCGCCAGCTCCCACAGGACGATCTGCCCGCCCAGGTCGTATTTGTCCCGGAGTCCCAGGCGAATCACCGGGTGTCCGGCGCGCTCCAGGTCGGCCAGCGGCAGGTCGCGCTCCTGATCGTCGGGCAGCGCCAGGTCGACGAACACGCGGTCGGATCCGTAGGCGTCCGGCGCGCCGAGCGGCTCCCGGACCACCGGGAGGACGCCCTTGCCCTCCTTGCCGGTGGACTCCGCCACGAGCTGCTCCAGCCAGTCCGCGAACGGTTCGATCTCGGGCGAGGTGGTGACGGTGAGCTTGTCGCGGCCGAGCGCCGACAGGACGCCCATCGCGGTGCCCAGGACGAGCGCGCGGTCGTCGTCCCCGGACAGGCTGGCCCGGATCGCCTCCTCGGCGCGGACCAGCAGCATGTCGATGTCCACACCCACCAGGGCCGCCGGGACGAGGCCGAAGAAGGTGAGCGCGCCGTAGCGGCCGCCCACGTCGCTGGGGTTCAGGAACACGTCCGCGAAGCCTCGCGCGCGGGCCGACTCCGCCAGCGGGCTGCCGGGATCGGTGATCGCCACGAACCGCGTCCCGGCGAGCTTGGCCGCCTCTTCCCCCGACCCGCCGGCTGACTCGAGGGTGCGCGCGTGGAAGTACCGGAACGCGGACAGCGTCTCCACCGTGCTCCCCGACTTGGTCGCCACGATGTGGAGCGTGTCTCCGGGTTCGGCGGATCCCGAAATCTCACGGATGGCGTCGGGAGCGGTAGTGTCGACCACCCCCAGGGGTAGGCCCCCCCTCCCCTGTCCACCGAAGATTTCGCCGAACGCCGCCGCGGCCAGGCTCGATCCGCCCATGCCGAGCACCAGCACCCGGCCGGCCGCCGTTTCCTCGACGAAGCGCGCGATGCGCCCCGCTTCCTTGCGCATGGTGGTGGGCGCCCGCAGCCAGCCGAGCCGGTTGGCGATCTCGCCCGGGTCGGGCTTCCACAGCGTGTGGTCGCGCTCCCTGATTCGGCGGATGATCCCGGCTTCCCGGGCCTCCGCGACGGCCTGCCCGATGGCTACCGAGTGTTCACCGAAGGAAGCGGAAATCATGAAGGAGGATGCGCTCCCGTCGGGATGCGATGGAGGGTCGGCGAGGCGCGCTGGCCCCGGCCGATCGGCCGGGGGGCACAATAGGGCGCAAGGACGTCCGGGAGAAGCCTGGTTAGCTCCCGGCGGCCGGCGCGGACAGTAGCGCTCCCGGGTCCTCGGGAAGCTCACCCCCCCTTCGGACTGCCTCGATTAGCGCGACGGTCCGGTCCGCGGGCTCAACGCCCAGATCGGCGCGCCACCGACGCAGGTGCCCCCGGTAGACCTCCAGAGCCCTCGCCCGGTCTCCCAACTCGGTGAGGAACCGGACCGTGTCGCGGAGTATGATCTCGTCGTAGGGCTGAAGCTCCGCCGCCTCGACCGCGAGGCGCGCCGCGAGGACGTCGTCGTGCCCGGCCCGGGCCTCGAGCGCCAGCGACCAGGTGCTCCAGAACGCCAGAGAGCGGAGGCGGATACGCTGCGCTTCGACCCACTCCTGGAACGCCAAAGACGGGGTCGCCGCGTGGAAGCCCGGCAGGAACTCGCCCCCATACAGATCCCGAACCCGCGCGTGCCTTTTCTCCCGAGCCGCCTTCGCGAGAACACGCGCGTCGCACCACAGGGCATCCGAACGCGCACGCACGCCGGCCCCGCCCTGACACTCCAGGGCGCCGTCCGGCAGCGCGGCCCTTACTTCGTAGAGCGTCTGCCGAAGGGCGTGGCGCGCGTGATCCTCGTCCAGGTCCGGCCATAGCATGCCGAGGATCTGGTCCCGAGATACCCAATCCCTGCTGGCTCCGACGAGGCACACGAACGCCAGCCGCTTCGGCCGCCGTAGGATGGCGACCGCCTCGCGCCCACTCGCATCCGCGAGGGACAGTCCTCCCAACGTCAGGAGTCGCAGCATGTTCGTTACCTCGCGCGCGGGGAGATGACACACGGAGTACGAAGAGATGACGCCTACGCCCCAATACTGTCTCCGCGTGGGCTGCGGTCGCAAGGTTCGTGAGGAGCCTGGCCTCACACCTCGACCCGTATGACGGCCCGCGCGGCGTCGCTCCAGACGCTTGGTTTGTGATTAGCCACACGGGATTGGTTCACTCCCCGCCGAGATTCTTGGACGCTCTCGGCTCGCGCGCCTGTTCGGCCAACAACCGGCAGGCGAGACGCTTTGTTTGTAAGCATGCATACGACGCGTGATGACGCGCGCTTGAGTTGGCGCCGCGGACGCGCGCCTGCTTTCTGTACGACACGTCGGCCCTCTCCCCCCGTCGCGAGGAACACGATGATTCGGTTGCACCGCATCGCAGTCGCCGGACTCCTGTCGGCAACGACTCTGCTGGCCTGTTCCGAGACGCCGCCCACCGTGTTGGACATCCCGGAGGAACCGCTGGCGGATGTCACCGGCACGCCCAACAAGCAGTTCTGGAAGCAGTGCCAGAACAACCAGGACAAGCTGGACGATTGCGACTGGGTGACGGGCAACCTGAACCAGACGCACAACATCTACGAGGAGGGCGACTTCGTCCCGAAGGTCCTGCGCGTCAACAGCATCAACAACACCGACCCGTTCGAGATCGAGATGACGTACGGGTTCCTGAAGGGCGGCAAGACCACCCACGACTTCCTGGGCCTGTGGAACGAGGACATGGTCAACGCCAATCCGTGCACGGAAAGCAACTTCGACGTGCCCAGCTTCTGCACGGTCGGAGACGTGCTGCAGCCGATCGACTTCATCTCGCTCTCCATGGACGCGTTGTCCCAGGGCGCTGTCGATGCGGCGTGCGGTGCGGCGTCGCAGCACTCGACCGACATGGCCGAGGCGATCGTCGAAGCCACGCCGGCTAAGATGGTCATCCAAGGCATCAACATGAGCTCGATCGTGGTGGACAGCATCAACTTCGACGGCTGTCCCGCCGCGGGCGACGCGGAGGCGTTCCTGTTCATGACGGTCACGCCGACCGCGGCGGCCACCGTGGCCTCGGGCGACGACGGCATCCTGCTCCTGTTCGGCGCGCACGTGGCCCGCTCGGACATCTGGGACAACGGCGGCGCCGGCGACGTCAACGGATCTCCCTACCACCTCGGCCTGGTCACCCTCGACGGCGAGAGCGCCGGCTCCATGGACCTGCAGATGTCGGCCAACGTGCTGGTCTCGCCGCCGGAGCTCGCCATCAGGAAGGACGCGCTGGCCGACACGGTGAGCGCGGGCGACACGATCGGCTTCAGGATCGTGGTCTCCAACAACGGCACCGGGCCGGCGACCAACGTCGTCCTCACCGACACGCTGCCCGACAGCGGGCTCAACTGGACGGAGGACCCCGACAACACCGACTGCTCGATAGGCACCATAGCGGGCCCGCTGCAGGAGCTGATCTGCCTGTTCGGCGACATCGCTGCGGGTGACAGCGCGTTCGTCACCCTCAAGAGCCCGACCGACGCGGCGGACTGCGGCACCGTGACCAACAAGGCTTGGGCCGTTGCCGACAACGACACGACGGTGATGGATACGGCCGACGTGGTGGTCCAGTGTCCGAACCTGATGATCAAGAAGACGGCGCTCGCCGACACCGTGTCAGCGGGAGACTCGATCGGCTTCAAGATCCTGGTCTGGAACCCGGGACCGGGTGTAGCGG
>JBDLIA010000091.1 GCA_039715185.1 Gemmatimonadota bacterium | reverse complement strand
GTCGGTCCAGCCCGCGCGCCTCGTCGTAGATGCGCTCCAGCTCGGCGGTTTGCCGACCCAGGTCGAAGGACGCCAGCGCGTGCTCGCGGGCCGCGCGCGACATTGCGCCGAGCCGATCGGGCCGGGTGAGCAGCCCCACCAGGCGCTCGGCGAGCCCTTCTTCGTCGCGCGGCGCGAGCATGTAGCCGGTGCGCCCCTCCAGGACCCCCTCGGCCGAGCCGCCCGACGGAAAGCCCACCACCGGGAGACCGCACGCCTGCGCCTCCACGATCGTCATGGGTAGGCCTTCCGCGTTGCCGTCCGGGGCCACCACGCTCGGTGCAGCGAACACCGTCGATGTGCGCATGAGATCGCGGATCTGGAAAGGCGTCTGCACGCCGAGGAACGTCGCGCGCACGCCCAGCTCGTCGGCAGCCGCCTCCAGGTCATCGCGCAGGCCACCATCACCCGCGACGAGGAGCCGGGCCTCCGGTACCGCGCCTTGGACGGCGACCAGCGCCCGCAGCAGGTGGATAAGGCCCTTCTTGGGCACCAGCCTGCCGACGAAGAGGATCGTCGCGGGTTCCCGTTCGGCCTCGCTCGGCGGGGAGAAGTGCGTGGTGTCGACGCCGATCCTGTGACGCATGAGCTTCTCCGGGGGAGCGCCCGCTTCCAGGAGCCGATCCCGGATGAAATCGGAGACCGCCAGAATGCGATCCGCGACGGCGAACACGCGCTCCCGCCGACGCAGGCCACGGGCGCTGTCGCGCTTCACCGTGATGTCCATGCCGTGGTAGGTAACGATGAGCGGGACTCCGAAGCTTCGCGCGATCGGATACGCAGCGAGAGCGTTCACGCCGAAGTGGACGTGGACCAGCCGAGGCTCGTACGCGGCGAGCGCCCGGTGCCAGCCGCGAGGGACGCGGTGGAGGGCCTTTAGCGTGATCTTCCCGAGGCCAGGGATCGGCGAATGGTCCTGGAGGACGATGGAATCCGCGCCTTCGATGTATTTGCGGCCGTCTTCCTGGTATCGGTATCCCGTGAACAGGGGTCGGTAGCGTTGCAGCGCGAGCCCCTGCTGGGCGATGAACGTCTCCGACCAGGGCAGCAAACGCTTCCGAAAGATAACCGCCGTGGGGGGGCCCGAGCCCCCGGCGGGGATAGCGGCATCGCCCACCTTCTGCGTGATCGCGTTGGTGAGGGGGAGACGGGTCGGGTCGCTCATACCGGCTCGCCCTGCGATTGCCTGTCCAGCCCGGCGGCCGTCCAGATTCGCCCCGTCGCGGCCACCTCGTCGCGGATGGCGCGGTTGCGGCGCAGGACGTCTTGGTCGCGGTAGCCGCGCGGATGATCCAGGTGGACCACCGCGGCCCGGTGCCGCACCTGCGTACCGCGGACGCCGGCGTTCTCCAGCCGCTCGCCCAGCTCGCGGTCCAGGCCGCCGTAGCCCATGTCCTCGTTGAACCCGTTCACGGCCTCCAGGTCAGCGCGCCAGGCCGACGCGTTGTGTCCGTTGAAGCTGGCGCGGGTGGGCGTGAGAAAATCGAGGACGGCCCCGACGCCGCGCGGCAGCCCGAGCCTGCGCAACCGCCGCGAAGCGCGGGCACCGCGCGCGCGCAGCCAGCGATACTCGGTTGGCCGCCCCGCGTCTACGTCATCAGCGGTGATGGCGGCGCTAACCGCCTCGTCCAGCTTGACGTACCCGCCCGACAGAAACCGGCGCGGCCGCCGCAGCGCGCGGTGGACGCCCACGAAGTCCCGGCGCGCGATGCAGTCGCCGTCGATGAAGATCAGGTAGTCGTCCCCCGACGCCCGTATGGCGCGGTTGAGGATCTCGCACTTCCGAAACCCACGATCCTCGTGCCACACGTGCTCTATCGGTAGCCCCGTGCGCGCGCGCACCCGCTCGATGCAAGCGCGCGTCTCGGATCCCGAACCGTCGTCGGCCACGAGCACGCTGAAGTCCCGGTCGCCCTGGGCGGCCAGTCCTGTCAGGCTCAGAGCCAGCCACTCGGGCTGATTGTAGGTCGTGACGACGACCGAGATCGACATCTGGAAAACCGTCAGGGAGTCTTTTTGGCTGCCGCCGGAATGTGTCGGCGCGGCAGGCTACGGACCAGGGTCCGCGCCCCCGCCGCCGCGCGGGTATCGCTCCAGCGCGCGCTCGATCGACGCCGCGACCGCGTCGACCGTGACCCGCTCCATGCCGCCCGCACGATGCCGCGCCGAGAGCACGTACGCCTCGCCGGGTTCGCGCGCGTAGCCGTCCACGACGAGGTCCTGGAAGGCCCCGTAGGGCCCGTGGCGCAGGGGGTTCGTGTAGCCGTAGAGCCCCACGACGGGCGTACCTACGGCGCGCGCGATGTGGAGCGGCCCGGTGTCGGGGCTCACGACCACGTCGCACGCATCGCTCAGCCACACCAGGCGGCGCACATCGTCGCCCATCATGTCCATCGGCCGGGCCGACGTGGCCTCGTTGATTTCGCGCGCCGCCGCGCGCTCGATCGGCGACGGTCCGCCGATCAGAACCGGCACCAGCCGCAGGTCGTGCCGCACGATGTCCAGCAGGCGAGCGTAGCGCGCCGGCGCCCAGTTCTTCTCGGGCTTGCTGGTGGCTACCACGACGCCGCAGGCGCGCCGACCCTCCAGCCGATCCCGGAACGCCGCCTGGGCTGAGCGCTCGTCGGCCGTTACCTCCAGGCCCCAGACGGGCGTTCCCGGATCGATCCCCAGGTGCTCCAGAAACTCGAAGTACTGGTCCTGCACGTGGCCGGCCGGCCGGGCCGGGATGCGCTCGTGGGTGAAGAGCCAGTTGGCGTCGCGCGCGCGCCGGCGATCGAAGCCCAGCTTCACGTCGGCGGGCAGCACCGCCGCCAGGAGCCCCGCCTTCAGGTACACCTGCAGGCAGATCAGGAGGTCGAAGCGCCTGCCGGCCATGCGCGCGCGCGCCTCCGCGTAGGACCGCCAGGCGGACGCGCCGCGCCGCCGCTGGAAGACCAGAAAGTCGTGCGCCGGGCGATTGGGGGCGACGAGGCGATGGGGGACCGGCTGGATGATCCACGTCAGCCGCCACTCAGGGCGGGCGCGGCGCAGCGCCGACAGGACCGGCAGCACGTGCACCGCGTCGCCCAACGCCGTGAGCAGCAGGACGCCCACCTGGCGCGGGCCGCGCGCGAGCCGGTCCCCGAGCGCCGACACTAGCCGGAGTTCCTCGCGGTCGCGGCCGAGACTGCCTCGCGCGGGTCGCCAGCCGCGTCGCGAAAACGGGCCAGCTCCGCGGGCGTCAGGGGGCGGGCGGAGGGCGCCGCCCCCAGCTTGGCCAGCGAGCGCTCCAGCCTGTCTCTCATGCGCACGCCAGCGCTCACGACCGGCTCGGGGTGGATCAGCGCGCGGTCCAGGTCCAGCGCCCACGCCTCCAGGCCGGCGGACGTCGGCCGCAGCGCGATGTTGGTGGCGTTCAGGTCGACGTGCTCGACGCCCGCCATCGTGAGCGAGCGGACCAGTCCGCCCGCCGCCGCCAGCGCCTGGTCTCGGTCCGGAGGCGGTATTTCCGGCATCGCCGTCGGGGATCCTTCCGTCCCGCCGAAGAGCAGGGCGGCCAGGTCGAAGGCGCCGTCGATCCACTCGCTGACCAGGTCGCCGCGCGCGAACGGGCCGCGCGCGTACCAGGCGGCCACCAGGACCCTCGGCGTACGGACACCGCGGGCGCGGGCGCGCTCGCTCGCTCGGAGTTCCGCGAGCGGACGGGGTACGCCGAGGCGCAGGTACCGGTCGCCGAGAACAGGGCCGGCGACCGCGCCGCCGCGCACGTAGTGGCGGACCACCCAGGCCTGCGCGCGCGAAGGCGCAGGGGCCCGGATACGCCACGCCTCGCCGCGCCCGCCGAGCGGCGCTCGATCCGGGGCGTCCGCGGCGAAGCCGTGCACCGTCCCGGTGGCGAGCAGCCCGGCGACCCACTCAGCCAGCTCCGGGACCACCCAGGCTTCCCGGCCACTGCGCGCGCCGCGAACGTGGACGTGGTCCGCGCCGCCGCGCGGGCTCGCCTGGTTCAGCCCGCGCCGGCCTTGCGCCGGTACACGCCCACTCGCAGCGGCGGATCCACCGTATACGTGAAGCGCAGCCGGTTCTCGCCATCGACCACCAGCGTCCGGGTCGAGTCGCGCGTCTTGGGGTGGTCCTGGCCGAGCGCGTTTTCCACGAGAACCACGGCGCCTGCGCCGGCCCCCGCGACCACTTCGTCCAGTTGGCGCAGCAGGTCCGCCAGCAGCGCGGACTCGACCTCGGACTTCACGTCCCCCTCGGTGGTGCCGGCGATGACGCGCGCGTCGATCGCCTCCCATTCGTCGGCGAAGTCGTCGGCCTGCGCCCGAAAACCGTCGGTCCTGATGAAGCCGATCTCGGTGAGAGCGTTGGCCTGGAAGTTCGGCTCGACGCTCTGGATGTTCCTGCCGTACCTACGAAGCAGCATTGACCCCTCCCGTCGGTGGTGCATCGGCCCTACACTGACCCGCTCGCGAAGGTACGCGTTGCCTCGCGCGCGCGCCCGTCCCCTCGCGGAGCGGAAGCAGATTCACCTTGCCACGGCAGCGGCCCACACGATGAACCTCGCAAACACCCCTCGCGCTTCACGCCTGGCGCTCGCCCCCCTGGTGTTCCTCGTCGGAGCGTGCGCCGACTCGCCGCAAGCCACCGGCGACGGCGGCGCCGACTACGTGCTCCGCGGCGGCGTGGTCATGACCGCGGCGCTCGACGCCGAGACCGCGAGCGCCATCGCGGTCTCGGGCGATCGGGTGCTGGCCGTCGGTTCGGACGAGGATGTCGCCGAGCACATTGGCTCGGACACCCGGGTGATCGAGCTGGACGGCAGGCTGGTGACGCCCGGCTTCAACGACGCGCACCTCCACTTCGCTTCTGGTGGAGTGTCGCTGCTGCGCGTCGACCTGAACGGCACCACGTCGCTGTCGCAGATCGAAGAGCGGGTGCGCGCCGCCGCCGAGGGGCAACCGGCGGGCACCTGGATCCAGGGCCGCGGATGGGACCACACGCGGCTCCCGGCGAACGAACTGGGACCGGGAGGCTGGCCCACCAAGGACGCGCTGGACCGCGCCGCGCCAAACCACCCCGTCTACCTCAACCGCGTCGATGGGCACACAGGCTGGGGCAACTCCATCGCCCTGCGCGAGGCGGGGATCACCGCGGACACGCCGGACCCCGAGGGCGGCGAGATAGTGCGCGACGAGGCCGGCGAGCCGACCGGGATCTTCAAGGAGAACGCCGAGGACCTCGTCGCCAGCGCCATCCCGGCCACGGACGACGTGCTGCTGCGGCGAGGCGTGGGGGCATCGCTGGAGCTGGCTGCCCGCACGGGAGTCACCAGCGCTACCACGAGCGCGAGTTTCCGCGAGATAGAGTTGTACCGGCGGATGGCGGACGCCGGCGAGCTCACGATTCGCCTGTACGCGTGGGTCCCGCTCACGATGGACAACGTGGACGCTCTGCGCGCCGAAGGCGTGACCGCCGGGACCGGCGACGCGTGGCTGCGGACGGGAATCCTCAAGGGCTACTCGGACGGCACCCTGGGCTCGCGCACCGCGTGGATGCTGGAGCCGTTCACCGACGATCCGTCGACATCGGGGATTCCCACGACGCCCCGGGCGCGCATGGATTCGCTCATCCTCGCGGCCCACGAGGCGGACCTCCAGTTGGCCATCCACGCCATCGGCGACGGCGCGACGCGCACGGTGCTGGACGGCATCGAGGCGGCGCGCGAGGCGCTGGGCCCCAAGGACCTGCGCCACCGCATCGAGCACGCCCAGATCATAGACGCCGCGGACATCCCTCGTTTCGCCGAGCTGGGCGTGATCGCCAGCATGCAGCCGACGCACGCCACGAGCGACCTGCGCTGGGCCGAGGATCGGGTCGGACGCGACCGCGCGGTCGAGGGCGGCTACGCGTGGCGAAGCCTGCTCGACAGCGGCGCGCGCATCGCCTTCGGTACCGACTTCGCGGTGGAGCCGCTGGAACCGGTGCAGGGACTCTACAGCGCCGTCACCCGCCAGAGCCGGGAGGAACCCGGCGAACCGGCCGGTGGCTGGCTGCCGGAGCAGCGGCTGACCTTCGAGGAGGCCGTGCGGCTGTATACGGCCGGAAGCGCCTACGGGGAGTTCCAGGAGGACGAGAAGGGCGCGCTCGAGGCGGGCATGCTCGCGGACCTGGTGATCTGGGACCGCGACCTGTCCTCGATCCCGCCCGAAGAGATCCTGGTGGCCGCGCCCGACCTGACGATGGTCGGCGGGAGAGTGGCCTTCGAACGGTAGCGCTAGAGGGAGAGTTCGTAGACGAACCAGCCGGCCACCGTCCGGCCGCCTCGTTGCGCGGGCTCGAACACCCAGTCCGCGGCGTCCTGCAACAGCCGGTCGTCGAAACCGCGGTCCCCGGTGGGCGGGAACAGGCGCGTGGAGTCGGCCACAACCGCTCCGGTGGAGGTGACGAACACGCGCACCTCCACCTCCCTGCCGCGTACCCTCTTCGGCCGGTCACTTGGAGGGATGATGAGGCCCCGCGGCTTGGGCGGGAACAGCCTGAATCTGCCCTCGGCCGCCGTGCCTCCATCGCCCTCGCCTTCTCCCCCTTCGATGCCCTGCCCGGTCTCCGGCCCCTCGGCCTCACCCAGGCCGATCCGGTCCGAGAGCTCATCGAGGGATACCTGCTCCACCTCGGGCTCGAAGTCGACCGTCTCAACCGTCGGCTCGGGGAGCAGAATGGGCTCCGGCGGGCGCAGAATCTCGAAGGGAGTGGGGGGGCGCAGTTGTACCACCTGGACGCCGCCGCCGGCCGCCGCCGCGCGGTCGTCGCCGGCGCGCGGCCCGGCGGCCGAAAACGGCGACGGCGGGCGGCCCCGTCCGCCGAAGACCAGGAACAGGATCAGGTGCACCACGATGGACGCCAGTACGCCGCGCCTCAGATAGAGGTCGTGGCGTCTGTCCAGTTGGTCGCCGCGCCGTATGGTGTCCCGTTCCATGCCTTCTTTGACCCCGTTGGGGGGGGCGGTGTTTCCCTCCGGGCCGGCCTTCGTCACGGCCGGCCTCCCAGGAGCGGTACGGGATCCACGGCGCGGCCGTTTCGCAGCACCTCGAAGTGCAGGTGGGGGCTGGTAGCGTTGCCGGTTTGGCCTACCCGGCCGATCACCTCCCGATGCGCCACGGTGTCCCCGCGCGCCACGTCCAGCGCCGAAAGATGGCCGTACACGGTCACCAGACCGCCGCCGTGATCCAGGTACACGCCCAGCCCCAGTCCGCTGAACCGCCCGGCGCGCGCGACGATGCCCGGCTTCATGGCGTGGACTGGCGTGCCCGCGGGGGCGTCGATGTCCACGCCCTCGTGGAAGTCGGGGTCCAGGCCGCGGAAACGGAGGCCGTAGGGGGAGAGCACAGCGCCCTCGACCGGCCAGCGCGGAATCGCGCACGAGCCGAGGAGCAGGACCGAGAGCAACCCCAGTGGGCCGATTCGGGCGCTGAACCGTCGCATCTCGATCGAGGTGTACGAGCAGCGGGGTAAGCCGAGCTCGGTCGGCTCACATCATGACCGCGAAGTATAACACGGTTCCGGTCGCGCTCGTCCCCCAGGGCGAGCCGAATTACGGGGGCACGCGGGGCTGGCGTCGGCGTGAGGGGGTGATAGCTTGGGTCACTCCCGTGAGGCGGGCGTCGGCCCGCGTCGCTTTCGCACGAACGCCAAGACGAGCGATCGATGATTCGGAGACTGATTCCGCCCGCTCTGACGGTGGGTGTGCTGGCCGCTCTACCCGCCCGACTCCTCGCGCACCCCGGCCACGATCACGCGTACGCCACGCCGTTCCACGAGCTCCTCGGCGCGGCTCCCGCCCTGGGCGTACTGGCGGCGCTCACGGCGGCCGCGTTGGGCGTGGCCCTGGTGGCGTCCCGACGCGGCTAGGCGACGCCGCATGAGCGCACCGCAGAGCGCCGAGCGGCAATACCTGAGCGCGTGGATGGTGCTGGGCGCGATGGTCTCCGGCATGGTCGTGGCCGCCCTCGTCTTCGGCCTGGTCAGAGGCGGCGCCGATCCGTCCGGGCAGTTGCGCATGCTCGTCCTCGTTTGGGCCGTGTGGGGCCCGCTCTCGGTGGGGGCGGCCAAGGCCGTGCAGGTGATCGGGACGGGACGGGCCCGGGGCGCCCAGGCCGACGCTCGGACCGGCGCCGATGGGTCGGCGCCCGCCGACGCGCAGCGAGCGACGGCCGCGCACGTGTCTGCCTGGGCGCTCGCGGAGAGCGGCGCGCTCCTGGGCCTGGTGATCTACTTCCTCGGCGGCCCGTCTTACATGCTTTGGGCGCCCCTCGTCCCGGCGGCCATCGGCTTCGCCATCACCGCCCCCAAGCGGGAGTCGTTCGGGCTGCGTTGACGCCCCCCGGGGAACCGCTCCCGGCCCGCGGCAGGTAAGCAAGCGGCGCAGCGCGATACGTCAGCGATTCCTCGGGAGCCCTCCGATGCCTCTACAGCGATTCCTTTTCGCCGCCCTTCTCCTGCCGGTAATAGCCTGTGGCGATGATCCCATTGCTCCCCGGGAGTCGATCGGCGTATCCGGCTCGATCACACTGCAGGACGGCTTCGAAATCCCGCCGGGCGCGCGCGTGGTGGTCGGCTGGTTCAAGGGCGACGACCAGCCGGAGCTGTTCGAGATCTACGGGGAGGCGTCGCTGCCGCAGACTTCGACCACGTTTTCGCTGACGCTTGCCTCTCCGCCGCCGGCGTCTGCCATGCTCGGCGGGCTGCTCGGGATCGGCTTCATCCTAGTGACCGCCGACGCGGAGTTGGGCGACGGCGACTTCCTCGAGGCGGCCGACTTCGACGCGCTGGCGGGCGCCGGCGGCCAGTTCGCCGTGATCTGGACCGACGGAGACCCGCGCATCGCGCAGGAGATCGACTGGGCCGCCGACTTCGCGCCGGGCTACTCCGTCGGTCGCGGCGTCCCCCGGCAGGATGATTTCGACGCGTTCGAGCCGGCGCCCGACGGAGCCGTAATCCTGGAGATCGGCGACATCGACGCGATCGAGTTCGTCGATTTCACCTGAGTCCGAACCGGCGGGGGCGCGCCTCAGCCTCCGAAAGCGTCGTCCAGGGCGAGCTTCAGCCGGTTTCTAGACATCCAGCGCCCCCGGAGCATCACCCCGCGCGGGTCGCGCACGACATCGAGGTCGGTCAGCGGATCGCGCGGACCGGCGCGTGGCACTCCTTGGCGCAGACGCGTATTTCCTAGGGACTCGGGGACGAGGGGGGCGCGTTTTCGCGGAGGTTCACATGACGTACCGATTCGGGCCGTTCGAACTCGACCCGGCCGGCCCGATTCTGAGGAGAAGCGGGCGGACGGTACCGATCACGCAGCAGCCGCTCAAGCTCCTCCTCCAGTTGGTCATGGCCGAGGGCGAGATCGTCACGCGCGAGGCCATCCACGCCAACCTGTGGGCGCATCCGTACGTGGAGGTTGATCAGGGCATCAACCAGTGCGTTCGAAGGATCCGCGCCGCGCTGGGAGACGACCCGAGCAAGCCCTTCTTCGTCGAGACGCTGCCGCGCCGCGGGTACCGCTTCATCTGTCCCGTGGAAGCAACCGACGAGGGCCCGGCCCATGCCGCGGCTTGGCCGCGCGGGCCGTGGATCCTCCCTTGGGGCCTCGCCGCGGGAACGATTCTGGCGCTCGCGGCGTCCGGGTATCTCCTGCTGGGCGATGGGCGCTCGGGCGCCGGGGACATGGCAGTCGAGACGGTGCAGACCGCCGATCTGGTACTCGCCGGCGCCGTCGCGCGCATGGACCGGAGGAAACCCTCCTTCGTGGAGCAGGCCGTGAGCGACCTGGACGCGCTCGTGGCCAGCGAGCCGGACTTGCCGGCGCCCCGCCTCCGACTCGCCGTGGCGTACTCGACCCTGTTCTGGTACTCGGGCAGGGATGAGGCGGCGCGGGCGGCGCGGTCCCATCTGCGCCGCGCCGAGGAGCTGGGCGGCGACCCGGCTCGGGTCTGGTTCACAAAGGGAGTTCTGTCCTTCCACGACCGCGACTTCGATGCCGCGCTTAGCGCATTCGCGCGCGCGCGCGAAATCGATCCCGTCGCCATCGGCACCGATCTCGACCTGATGGTGGGCAAGACCCTGCGGCGAACGGGCCGCTGGGAGGAGGCCCGGGACGTATTCACCAGGGCGTACGAGGCCAATCCGACCTCCTTCGAGATCACCTACGCCATGGCGTCGACGTCGCGACACATCCGCGACCACGAGATGGCGAGCCGGTTTCTGGAACTCGCGCACGAGTTGGACGCGGGGCACTGGGCGCCGTGGGCGATTCGGCCCGTGGACGCCCTGCGCGAAGGCGGCGACGTCGAACTCGCGGCGCGCAGGGCGGAGGAGAGCGCGGAGGTGCTCGGTTACGGTTTGCTTTTTTCGTCGTCTCAGACGCTTGCGCGCGTCCTGAGCGACGTCGTGGTGCGCGAACGGCCGACGTTCGACGGGCCGGACTCCTATGGCGGCGCTTATCACCTGAGCATGGCAGAGGCCTATCGCGTGCAGGGGATGGCGACCCGAGCGAGGGAGCACTACGACTCCGCGGCGATCCTGCTGGAGGCTCAGGTCGCCGAAGGCGGATGGCCCGAGAGTTACCGGGGACAGCCACTTTCGTGGCTGGCTGCGGCAGAGGCCGGCAGAGGCAACAACGACCGGGCGCTTGAACTGACGCAAGATGTGTTGGCCATCGTCGCGTTGGAAGACGACGCCATGGTCGGCGCGATCCTACGCGTCCAGGCGGCTCAGATGTTCATGGTGTTGGGTGACCATGAAGCGGCTCTCGAGCTGGTGGAGTTGCTACTGGCGCGCCCATCGTTCATGACCCCGGCCCTCCTCGATGTGGACCCGATCTGGGCTCCGATCCGGGACCACCCGCGTCTGCGGGGCCACTTGGTGGGATGACGGCAGACCGATGACGATTCTTGCTCGATCTCGGCGGCTCGCCCGCGCCGCTCTGCTGGGGGCCGCGCTGCCGCTCATCGCCACGCATGGCGCGTCGGCGACCACCGAGGTGGAGGTCTTCGGCCCGGGCACCATCAGCGTGCAAGGGGAGAGCCTCTACAAAGGCACGTTCACCCCGGATGGACGCGAGTTCCTGTTCTTCCGGAAGGTCGGCGACGCGGGGGAGGACTTCAGGATCTACCGATCGGGCCTGGGGGACGACGGCTGGGGGAGCCCGGAGCTGCTCGACCTCGGTGCACCGGGCTCTTCGGACCTCTACCCCGCCGTGTCACCGGACGGTCGCTGGCTCGTCTTCTCCTCCTATCGTCCGTTCCCCGGCGATACGACCTCCTCTCCCAACGCCAACCTCTGGTTTTCGGCGCGCGAGGGAGACGGATGGAGGGCTCCGCATCCCATGCTGGGAGCTTCCGTGCCGGCCAACTACGACGCGGGGCCGTGGTTCGACTCCGCAAGCTGGCTGCACTACCACACGACCCTCCCCGACTGGTCGCAGACCTTCGCGATGCGCGTGGCGCCCGGCGCCACGCTGGCGGAGGGCGCGTCGTCGATGGATCCGCTGATCGAGCCCTTCGCCGACTGGCGCGAAGGCCTGCACGTCTGGTCCGGCACGCCCAGCCCGGACGGCTCCCTCATGATCCTGGACGTCTCGGAGATCGACGCCGAGGGTCGACGCGGTCCGACCGACCTCTGGGCGGTTTGGCGGCACGAAGGCGAGTGGACGGAGCCTCGTAGACTCGACGACGAAGTCAACCGCCCGGAATCCTATGAGAACTTCGTCGTCTTCTCGCCCGACGGCGGAGACCTGTTCTTCGTCCGGGGATTCGCAACCTATTACCGGCTGCCTGTCGATCGGCTCCCGGCTACGGCGGGCCGTTGAGGGAGGGCCGTGGACCGGCGCTGCCTGCCCAACCCCGTTGACGCCGAGGTCCGACACGGCCCTCTTGAATATGCCTGGCCGTCTACTCCCCGACGGAGGTTATGCGTGATGGATATGCCCGAGACGACCCTGGCCAACCTCACCGACTCGGACCGGACGACGCTTTCCTACGCTGCCCTGTGGGTGTTCTCCACCGTGGCCGGCTCCGACGGCAGCGTCGACGAAGCCGAGGTGGATGCCCTCGCCGAGTTGGTCGAGCGAGCCCCGCCCCGAAGCAGCGAGCTCCTGCGCGCGGTGCTCGCGGATGTCTCGAGCGGCGGGTCGCGCGTCCTGGGCGGCTACGCGGCCGATGGCCGGAGCGCGGACGAGGGCCTACGGCGAGTCGCGGCGATCCTCGACCTCAACTGGCCACCGGAGACCGGCCAGGACTTCAAGCGCGGGTTGCTCGAGATCGGTCGGGCGGT
>JBDLIA010000090.1 GCA_039715185.1 Gemmatimonadota bacterium | reverse complement strand
GGTACCTAGATTCGCCAGAACTCCGGCCTCCTCGAGTTCCCGTATGCTTGCCGAGAGTTGAGCAGGGGATATGGCAAGGTGTGTCGCAAGGTCTTCGGCCGGAGCACTGTCTCCCCAGACGGCGATTGTGACCGCGATTTCTTTGGCTGGTCTCGTGAGCGGAAGAAAGATTTGGTGAAAAAAGTCGTCGAGAGTCTGTGTAACCTTGGGCCGGCGGCGTCCTTTTGAGGTTATTCCACCGCCGTCTTCACTGGGATAGTTCCGTGCTGTTTCTGTTATCAAGAAGGGATGACCGCCCAAGGCCTCAGCGATCGACGCAACCTCCTCCGCACTGGCCTCTTGCGTGACCCTCCGGGTGGTCCGCACAAGCTCCTCGCTCGCTGCCTCGTCCAGCACGTCCAGTTCGACGTCCGTGAAATGGATGCTCCGGTTGTTGGCCACGAACGCGCGCAGCTCGTCGTCCACGCGTAACTCGCGCTCGCGCGCGGCGAACACGAACAGGACTGGCTCCTCCTCGCAGCGGCGAAGGAGATGCTGCAGGATGGCCACGCTGGACTGGTCCAGCCACTGAAGGTCGTCGATCAGGAACAGGACGGGCCGGTGGGCAGCCGCGGCCTGGACGGCATAGACCACCGATTCGAATAGGCGAAGCTGCTCGGCCTCGGGGTCCAGGCGGGGCGGCGGAGCCAGGTCCGTTCCGGCCGCCTCGAGCGCGAACGCCGAGAAGAGAACTCGCCGCCAGATCAGGTCTAGCTGTGCTATCTCTTCCGGCCGGATCCCGCGCAGCGCCTGGGAAAGGGCCACGAACGGCACGCGTTTGTGAGCGGCGAAGCACTCAGCTTGGAGGACTCGGCCACCCTGAATGGACACCAGGCGAGCCAGGCGATCCACCAAGCGGGTCTTGCCGATGCCGGGCTCGCCGCTGACGAGGATGATCCGGCGACCGGTCTCCTCTATGCGGTCCCAGGCGGCGCGGAGGACGCTAAACTCTTCTTCTCTCCCCACGAAGGCGAACGGAGCGGGGTACGAGCCCTCTCCTTCGGGCCGCCGCATCGCCTCGAATGCCTCCGCCGACTCGAGCCGCTCCTCCAGCGTCGAGAAGGCCGTAGGGAGTTCACGGCCCAGATCCTTGCGGAAGATGTCGCGAGCTGCTCGCAGCTCCCCCAGCGCAGCCGTGATGCGGCCGGATCCCGCGACCGCCATTGCCAGGTGGTAGAGGGCGGTCTCCGCGTAGGGATCGATGTCCAGGGTTGCACGGGCTAGCGGCTCGATATCCTCGAAGCGCCCCCTGTCCATCAGCTTGGACAGCTCCGCGCAGTACGCGGACACCATGTGGGCGTCTACGCGGGCGCGGCTACGGTCGACCCAGTCGATGAACCCGGGCGTTTCCGGCAGACGCCCGCTCTCCGCGAACCGTCGCAGCGGCGTCCGCGTGCGCGCTCCGTGCGCGACGAGCTCGTCGACCTCCCAGAGATCACAGGTCCATTCCGCGCCCTCCAGGGCGAGCAGGTCCAGTCGGACCCTGAGGAGCTCGGCCCCGACTCGCCGACGGATCCCGTACACGGCCTGGTTGAGCGACCGGCGGCTTCGGTCCTGGTCGACGCCGGGCCACAGCGTGTCCAGAACGTACCTGCGCGTGAGGGGACGAGGGTGGGCTTCGGCAAGCAGTGCCAGGAGCGCGAGCTGCTTGCTCGAGCGGAGAACGATCGGCTCGTCGGCGGACCACAGGCCCACTTCACCCAGCAGTCGTATGCGTGGCATGGCGGCGCTCTTTCTCCGTGGCCGCCACCCCACACCACAAACAAAGTCGGCCACCCGGGCGGCTCGCAGCGAGTTGGCTGAATTGAGACGCGCCGGCGGCGGTCGCGCAATAGCAACTTGGGACGCGTGCGGGGGAAGGGCGTTGGCGGCCTACGCAGGCACGGCTCCGGGACCACTCCGGCCTAACCAGCTCCCGCCAGCATCTCGGTCTGATCCCGCCACGCGGACGGTACTTCGTGGCAGCGGCGGCAGCGGGCCTCGTAGGACTCAAACCCGCCGACCAGGACCGTCGGGCCCTCCGCGGGTGCCGGCCTGCCGTCGACCAGTCGCTGATTGCGCGTCGCCAGATCGCCGCACTTCACGCAGATCGCGTGCAGCTTGTCAATCTTCTCGGCTATGGCGAGCAGGTGCGGGATGGGTCCGAACGGCTGCCCCCGAAAGTCCATGTCGGTGCCGGCGATGATCACGCGCACGCCCGCATCGGCCAGGGCGTTGGCGACCTCCACCACGGCCTTTTCCAGGAACTGGACCTCGTCCACCGCCACCACCGCGGTGTCCGGACGGACCTTGGCCATGAGGTCGGTGGCGTCCAGGAGGGGTTCGGCTTGGACGGTGCGGCCGTCGTGCGAGCTGACCGACTCGATGCCCGCGTAGCGGTCGTCCAGGCAGGACTTGAAGACCTGGACCTCCTTGCCGGCGATCAAGGCACGACGCACACGCCGGAGCACCTCTTCCGACTTGCCGCTGAACATCACACCGGTGACGACCTCGACCCAGCCGTCCTGCCGCCCGTGGTACATGGCGGGCAGTCTAGGGTGGCGTGGGGCACCGGGCCAGGGCGCGAGGCGAGTGGCCCGACCGGCGGCTCGACCCGCCGCCGCGCGACTGGTCCCCGCGCGGCGCGGCCGGCGTCTCCGACCACGCTCATTGACTCCCCGGCAAAGCAGATTACATGCGGACGCGCACGCCTGCCGTCCGTGTCCGCCCGCCGCCGCACAACGGGAGTTGGAGGTTGTATGCGTAGCTTGAAGTCCCCAATCGCGGCGGTCATGGCCCTCTCGATACTCGCTGCCTGCTCGGATGAACCGACGGCGGTGCCGGACGGCCCGGATGCGGCGTTGGTCGGCAACAGCATGGGCTGGGACCTGCCGGTCTACGGCGCGGGAGCGTTCAATCGCTCGTTCCCCGGACAGCCCTGCATGGAGCCGCTCCATCGCCAGTTCGACTTCTGGGTCGGCGAGTGGAACGTGTTCAATCAGGCGGAGACCGCGCAGGTCGGAACGAACATCATACTCAACCTGCTCGACGGGTGTCTCGTGCAGGAGAACTGGACGGGCGGAGGCGGCGGTAGAGGCCGAAGCCTGAACACCTACGACAAAGAGACCGGCCTCTGGAATCAGTCCTGGGTCACCCAGTTTCCCGGCGGGCATCTGCGGACCCGGGGGAGTTTCGATGGCACCGTAATGCGCCTGACCGACGACAGGAGGCGGGCCGGAAACCTCGTGCTTCTGGACACTTGGCTGTGGCAGGAGCTCGAACCAGGCAAGGTGCAGCAAACCGGGATCCTGCAGGCGCCCGCGATCGGCTTCTCGAACACCTTCGTGGGCATTTACGTGCTCAGCGACAACGTCGTTCCCGCGCCGGAGTTCCAGTCCACCGCGTGCGACGCCGGCCAGTTCGCGGGGCAAAACCGCGCGGGCGACTTCCTGGTCGGGTCGTGGACGGTCATGGCAGATGACGCTCAGGTGGGCTCATCCGAGATCTCCACGGATCTGCGTGGCTGTATGTTCGAGGAGCAGTTCTCCAGCGGGACTGGCCTGGAGTCCATCGCCTTCATGTACTTCGATCCGCGCGACGGCCTCTGGCACCGCATCTACGTGGACAGCGAAGGGGAGCGCGTCGAGTTGGAGGGGGCGCTCGTGGGCAACGCCATCGTGTTGACCGGCACCGAGGCGCATAGATCGGGCACCGTCGACGTGCGCGTGACCTTCGCACCGGGCGCAAGCGGCCCGACGCAAACCTGGGAAGTCTCCAGGGACGGCGGCAGTACGTGGGAGACCGTGCTGACGATGGAGTACGCGCCGGCCTGAGCCAGCGCGGGGTCTCGTTTCGGAGGATCGAGCACAGCGCCGGCGCCTGTCGTTCGCCCGCCGGGGCGGGGCCCCGTCCGAGCACACTTGCCATCGGGGTGGTGGTAGGGGGAGGTTTGGATCGATGAACACGCGCGAATCCAACGCCGGCATCGAGCTTGGCCGTCGCGAGCGGCTGCTCGTGCTCGGCTTCTGGCTGATTTTCGGCTTGATCGAGTCGACCAACGCCTACGTCAACGTGGCCACGGCGGGCGGCGAGGCGTCCTGGTCCACCGCCCTGGTGAACAACATCCCGTGGTGGCTGATGTGGGCCGCGCTGACTCCGGTTGTCGTCTGGCTGGCGCGCCAGTTCAGGTTCGACGACGGACACTCCGCCCGCGCCGCCTTCGTGCACTTCGGAGCCATGTTCGCGGTCGCCGCGGTGCACACGCTGGTGGTTGGCTGGCTGTTCTACATGACCGCCAATCGGGGCTTGGTCTTCCCGCTGGGCCGGCCCACGACGCTCGACGGCCCGTTCGTCATCGCCAGCCTGTGGCGCACCTACCGGAGTTTCCTCGGGACGTACCTGGTCGTGAATCTGGCGACCTACTGGGTCATGGTCGGCGGGTACTACGCCTTCGAGTTCTACAAGCGCTATCGGGAAGAAGAGCTGCGGGCCGCTCGTATGCGCGCGCACCTTACCGAGGCGCGGTTGAACGCGCTCCGCACCGAACTCAACCCGCACTTCCTGTTCAACACGCTGAACGCCATCTCGGGGCTCGTGCGCCGCAGCGAAAACGAGGCCGCCGTGCGCATGCTGGCGCGGCTGGGTGACCTGCTGCGCATGACGCTCGAGCGCGGAGGAGACCACCGCGTGCCGCTGGAGCAGGAACTCGAGCTGCTGCGGGTCTACCTGGAGATCGAGCGGGTGCGTTTCCACGATCGGCTCAGCGTGGAAATGGACGTGGACAGGAACGCGCTGGATGGCATGGTGCCGACGCTCATCCTGCAGCCGTTGGTGGAGAACGCGGTGCGTCATGGCATCGCGCCCCGGCTCGGAGCCGGCCGCATCCGGGTGGGCGCGGAGCGGCGCAACGGCGAGCTGGTGCTCGAGGTCGCCGACTCCGGCGCGGGCTTCCAGGGCGATGGAGGGAGGACACCCGATCCCGGCGCGGCGTCCGTTGCGGCCGCAGCGACCGACGCCGATGGCGGGGACATGGAGCGCAACGAAGGCGGCGTGGGTCTGACCAATACGCGCGAGCGCCTGGCGGAGCTGTACGGTGAGCGCGCCGTCCTCTCCCTGGGCGTGGCACCCGAGGGCGGCGGGCTGGTGCGCCTCGTGCTGCCCTACGAGCCCTTTTCCGGGGGGGGAGCGGCGCTGCGGGCATGAGCGACGGAGGGCACGCCACCATTAGCGCGATCATCGTGGACGACGAGCCACTCGCGCGCGATTGCGTCCGCATTGCCCTCGAGGACCATCCCGAGGTGCGCATCGTGGCCGAATGCGGCGACGGCGAGCGCGCCGTGGAGGCCATCCGCCAGCTCGACCCCGACCTGGTCTTCCTGGACGTGCAGATGCCCGGCATGGACGGCTTCGACGTCATCGAAGTGATCGGCGTCGAGCGGATGCCGGTGGTCGTATTCGTCACCGCCTACGACCAGCACGCGCTGAAGGCCTTCGAGATCCACGCCGCGGACTACGTATTGAAGCCGTTCGACGACGCGCGCTTCATGGCGAGCGTGGGGCACGCCATCCAGCGTGTACGGCAGGCCGACGTCGCCGCCTTGTCGCGGACCCTGAACGGGGTTCTGCGAGAGCTCCCGGGGCCCCTGCGGGACGACGCCGGTGATGCCCGCTGGGCGTCGCGAATCATGGTGCGCGACCGCGACCGCATCCGCTTCGTCCCGGTCGATGAAATCGACTGGCTGGAGGGCGCCGGCAACTACGTGCGCGTGCACGCCGGCAAGGCCAGCCACCTCATTCGGGCGACGCTGGCGGGACTCGGGGACCGGCTGGACCCCACGCGATTCATCCGCATCCACCGCTCCACGATCGTCAACGTCGACCGCATCCGCGAAGTGCAGCCGTGGGCGGGCGGTGACTACGTGGCCATACTGCACGATGGGGAGTCCCTGAAGGTCAGTCGTAGCTACCGGGACGACCTCCTCAAGCCACTTTCCTGAGGCTTTCCCCGCGCGACCGGGAACCGAGTCGTAATCTGTCGGATTACAGAAAGCGAAGGGAAGTTGTGGGGGCGGTCTTCGTCGCTACGGCGGGTTCCTCCTGAGGCCCCCCAGCTTCCCTTCTTCGTCGCGGGACCCTGGCCTCCCGCGACCCTCGGAAGTCGCTTCGCAAGAAGCGGCTTTCGTGCATCCTGGCCTCCTGGAGCGGTGGATCCCTCGCGCTCCGCACCGCACTCGCGCGTTCCGCCCCGACGTGGCAACGCACCGTCCCATCCTGCTTCCACGCCCGCCCGGAATGCCTCAGTTTTCGAGCGGGATGGTGAATCGAGTCGTTCAGCCCTCGACGAAAGGTCGACCGAGGCCATGGGACGCACGTGGATACCCGCGGCAACCGCGCTGACGCTCCTCCTCGGAGCGAGCCAGCCGGCGGTCGCCCAGGAGGAGGCCCCCGCCCCGGTGGACCCGGACGGGCATGGGCCGGTCGGGCAGGGTTGTTCGGCCGAGGGTTACCGCGCGTTCGACTTCTGGCTCGGCGACTGGCAGGTCACGAACCCGGCCGGAGCCGTGGCAGGCACCAACTCGATCACGCGCATCTCCAACGGTTGCGCGATGCTCGAGCACTGGATCGGAGGCGGCGGCACCCCGGGACAGAGTCTGAATCACTTCGACCCCGCATCGAACACTTGGCACCAGCGCTGGGTCGGCGGAAACGGCCTCATCCTGAACCTGGCCGGCGAATTGGAGGACGGAGCGATGGTCCTCTCAGGCGAGCGGCAAGGGCAGAACGGCCCCGTGATCGACAAGGTCACCTGGACACCCGCGGACGACGGCAGCGTGGAGCAGAAGTGGCAGGTGTCGCAGGACGGAGGCGAAACCTGGAATCAGGTGTTCCTGGGGACATACAAGAAGGCCGACTAGAGCGGTCTTGGCCCGGAAGGGCCGACGAAAGCAGTGGGGCCGGAGGCACTAACAATCGCCAGTTACCTGCGTGGCGGCGGGCGCGGCGAGCCTCCGGTCCCTGCTTTTGTCAGGTAAGCCGCAGCACCTCCTCAACAGCAGCCAGGGTCGGCCCGGCCTGGCTCCCTCCTCCGGAGAGCCTGAGCTGAACGAGTAGCCCCTGTATGCTCGTTCGTGCCACCCGGGCCAGAGTACGAATGTCCGCCTCGTCGGCGCGGAGCTCGCCGAGTTTCCATGCCCGCGACAGGCCGGCGAACAACGCCTTTTCCAGTCGTCCGAAGTAGTCTTCCACTAACCGTGCGATCTCCGGATCCCGGTCTCCGAACTCAGTGGCGGTGTTGCTGAGCAGGCACCCTGGAATCGGGCTCTCCGTGAACTGCGTGCGAAACTCCTCGAAGAACCTCCGCAAGTCGGAAGCTCCCTGCACGCCTTGCTCGAGCGGCACGATCAACCTGTCTACGAGGCCTTGCTTGTATCGCTCCAGCGCCTGGATGAACAGCGCCCGCTTGTTGCCGAACGTGCTGTAGATGCTGAAGCGATTGATCCCCAGCTCCTCTTCCAGGAACGGGATCGACGTCGCGACGAAGCCGCGGTCCCAGAAGAGGACCATGGCCTCGCTGAGCTTCTCATCCGGATCGAAGGACTTCGGTCGCGGCATGGTGCGTCCTCGACACAAGGCTTGCGTGTTTCCAACAGACTTGTTAGATACGAACGACGATAACTAACACCTCTGTTAGATATCGACAGGGAGCGACCTCGTCAAGGCAGTGCGCGAGGCCGCCGACGGCCAACGCGTTATCGAGGAGAGGAAACCATGTCACAAGCGATCACAGACGCTCGCGAGCCCGCGACGGTCTCCGGAGCGGTCAACGGCATCGAGATGGAAGCGCTGCGCGAGACGCTCGGCGCCATCGAGGCGGACCCGAGCCTTGCGCGGTCCAAGTTCCGCGCGCGCAACACGTGGATCGGCGGAAACCTCAATCGTACGACCATCACTGAGTTCTACGCTGCGGGCCAGGACATCCCCCACGCGAGCGCGTTCCAGCTCCAGGCGGACGAGCCGGCGCTGCTGGCAGGCGGTGACTCCGCGCCCAACCCGGTCGAGCACCTCCTCAACGCCCTCGTGGCCTGCCTCACGACGAGCCTGGTCGCCCACGCCGCGGTGCGGGGAATCAACATCTACGAGCTCGAGTCGGAGGTGGAAGGCGACATCGACCTCACCGGCTACCTGGGTCTCTCCAACGACGTACCGAGGGGCTACACGGATATCCGCGTCAACTTCAAGGTGAAGTCGGACGCCGAGAACATGGACATGCTGAAGCGCCTGGCCCTGTTCTCTCCCGTGTTCAGCACGATCACCCAGGGAGCGAACGTGGATGTGCGGGTGTCGCCCAGCCAAGTGAAGGAGGCTGAGAAATGAACGACTACACGTCACTGGAGCGCTTCTGGCTCGGCGCACTCGGGACCCTGGGCGCCGTGGGGTTGAACGGGGCCTTCTCGTGGGGAATCTTCCATCCGGAGCTGGTACGCGGCGCCCTGGGCAACCCGCTCGCCCTGGCCTTCGCCCTCCCGGCGGCAGTCCTGATCTGGCCGGGGCGGAAGGGCAAGGCGCCGACCCTTGCCTCGGTGAGGCGGCCCTAGAAGAGCCCCTCCACGCTGCCGTCCGGCATGACGCGCATGTTGAGCGCGGCCGGCTTCGCGGATAGCCCCGGCATGGTCATGATGGCGCCGGTCTTGGCTACGACGAAGCCGGCGCCGGCGGACGGCGTGACTTCGCGGACCCCGATGCGAAAGCCCTTTGGGCGGCCCAGCCTCTTGGGGTCGTCGGTGAAGGAGTACTGCGTCTTGGCGACGCAAACGGGCACCTCGCGCAGCCCGGCCGCCTCCAGCCGCTCGATGTCCTTGCCAGCGGTGCCGACGAAGTCCACGCCGTCGGCTCCGTAGATCTCCGTCGCCACCGTCTCGATCTTCTCCGCGAGCCCCATGTCGAGCGGATAGAGCGGCCGATAGTCGGCCTCCCCGTTCTCGACCATCTCCAGCACGATGTCGGCTATGTCCAGCACGCCTTCGCCGCCCTGGCCGTGCGCGTTGGCCGCCGCGGCGCGCGCGCCTATCTCCTCGCAGGCGTCCAGGATGACCCCTAGTTCGGCGTCGGTGTCGGTCGCGAACTTGTTGATCGCCACCACCGCCGGCACGCCGAATTTCCGCACGTTCTCCACGTGACCGATCAGGTTGTCCACACCCTGGCGCAAGGCGTTGACATCTTCCTGTTGAATAGTCTGTAACGCCGCTCCCCCGTTCATCTTGAGGGCCCTGACGGTGGCCACGATCACGACCGCGTCCGGGCGCAGCTCGCCGATCCGGCATTTGATGTCGAAGAACTTCTCCGCCCCCAGGTCGGCGCCGAACCCGGCCTCCGTGACGACGATGTCGCCGAGGGTCAGGCCAGCCCGCGTGGCGATCAGGGAGTTGCAGCCGTGCGCGATGTTGGCGAAAGGCCCGCCGTGCACGAACGCAGGCGTGCCGCCGAGCGTCTGTACCAGGTTGGGCGCCACGGCGTCCTTGAGCAGCACGGTCATCGCCCCGGGCGCTCCGATGGCCTCTGCGCGTACCGGCGTGCGGTCGTAGCCCGATCCCACCATGATCCGGCCGAGGCGCGCGTTCAGGTCATCCAGGTCGCTCGCCAGGCAGAAGATCGCCATGACCTCGGACGCCGCGGTGATGCTGAAGCCCTCCTCGCGCGGCGTGCCCTGGATGGGCCCTCCCAGGCCGATCACGACCTCGCGCAGCGCGCGGTCGTTCATGTCCACCGCGCGTCGCCACGTGACCCGCCGCGGATCGACCACCGGCTCCAGCCTGCGGTGCAGGTGGTTGTCGAGCATCGCGCTCAGCAGCGCGTGCGCCGACGTGATCGCGTGGAAGTCGCCGGTGAAGTGCAGGTTGATGTCGTCCATGGGGACGACCTGGGAGTAGCCACCGCCCGCGGCGCCGCCCTTGATCCCGAACACGGGGCCCAGGCTAGGTTCGCGGAGACACAGCACGGCCTTGCGATCGCGCAGCGTGAGAGCGTCGGCAAGCCCCACGGACACGGTGGACTTGCCCTCGCCGGCCGGCGTTGGGCTCACGCCCGTGACGAGGACCAGCTTGCCGGCGGCGTCGGGATTGGGTCCCACGCCGCCGCGTTCCGCCAGCACGCTGAGCGGGACTTTGGCCTTGTAGCGACCGTAGGACTCCAGGTCGGTTTCCGAGAGGCCGACCTTGGCGGCGATCTCGGTGATGGGCTTCATTTCCGCGGCGGTTGCGATCGCTATGTCGCTCAGCATTCGGTGCGTGGGTTCTGTCTTGTGCGTTGGTGCCGGTCACCCGGTCGCGACGTTGTTCCACCGCGCGGCGAGGGTAGGGCCGCGGCCGCGCGGCGGGCGACAATGTCGGGGGGCGGGCGCCTTCGTGCAAAGCCCCGGCCGAACGGGTGCCTGGACCCGGGCGCCCATGGTACCGCCCGGCGATGGCGGCCAAGCTCCAGTTCGATGCTTCTCAACGACCCCCGCGCGGTGCGCGGGACGGTGCGCCGGCTGCTCGCGCGGTCGCACCGGGCCGACCTGGCGATCGCACGGATCCGCCTCGCCGCGCTGCGTTTCGGCGCGCGCGATCTGGCGCGAGTGCGCGTGCGACTGCTGCTCGGGCGACTGGACGTGGATACGGTCGCCGGCGCCCCCGGTGCGGCGGTGTTCGACGACAGGCGGAAGGCCGAGTTGGAGCGGCTTCGTGGAGTTCTGCGAAGCGGCCGGATCCAGGTTCGGGCGGCGGGGATGGTGCGGTGGGATCCGGACTTCTCGGTCTTCCGTCGAACGGGCGGTCCCGACTCGGGCACCGTTCTAGTGGGATCTCACCGTTTCGACGTGCCGCACCCCGGCGCCGTGCCCACCCTGTGCGGGATCCTCGCGCACCACCACGCCATCCTGAGAGCCGAAGAGCGATTCGAGCGCCTTTGGGACGAGGGCTACGATGTCCACGACGTCGTCCGGGAAATGCTGGACTGGCTGCTGGGTTAGGGACAGCTTGGAAGGTTGCCGAACGGATTCCATGCCCACCTCAGGAGGCGTCCTTTGTTCGACTTCTTCGGCGTTGTCATGCTCCTCGCGTTGCTGTCTCTTTTCGTCTGGCTGACCCGTCGATCCTGGCGCGCAAGCCGAAAGTGGCTCAAGTGGACCGCCACGCCGCTCTCGGCGCTGGCGACTCTGATCTTCTTTCTGGCCCTGGGGGCGGCGCTATTCGGCTTCTACCTTTTGAACCGCAACTACGACAACCCACCTTCGGCTGTGGCCGTACAGCCGACCTCCGAGGAGATGGCGTTCGCCGAGAAGTACCTGCTACTGTGCGCGGGGTGTCACTCGCCCGACGAGGAGCTGCCGCTGGTGGGGAACGACTTTCTCGCGGAGGATGAAGCCCCGCCGATAGGGACGTTCTACGCTCCGAATCTGACCCCCGTGCACCTCGGCGACTGGTCCGACGGGGAGATCATCCGCGCCATCCGCGAGGGCGTCCACAGGTCCGGGCGGTCGCTCCTGATCATGCCTTCCGAGACGTTCGGAAAGCTGAGCGACGCGCACGTGCGAGCGCTCGTGACGGTCCTTCGGCGGCAACAGAGCGAGGGAAAGGACACCCCTCCGGCGCGCCTCAACGTCCTGGGCGCTCTGATGTCGATTCCGGCGCCGATCTTCGCCGTCCAGCCGGCCATCGCGAGCCCGGTCGAGGCCCCCGCGCGCGGCCCGACCGCGGCGTACGGGGCGTACCTGGCCTCCATCACCTGCGCCTTGTGCCACGGAGCCGACCTGCGCGGGAACGAAGAGTTCGAAGTGCCGGGACTGACCCTGGCGGGGGAGACGTGGCGCGCGGAACAGTTCGTGGAGTTCATCCGGACGGGAGTGAAGCCGAACGGGGTCGTATCCGACACCGAAGTCATGCCGTGGGAGACATTGAGCGCCGTGTTTTCGGACGACGAAGACTTGCTGGCGATCTTCGCCCATATGAGCGAGATCGCGGGGGCCGAGTAGGCCCCGCGCGGGGCCGAAATCCGTTGACCTGGTGCGGCGTTTGCATTAGCATCGGGGGCCTGATCCCGCGTAGCTCAGTTGGTAGAGCAGGTGGCTGTTAACCACCGTGTCGCAGGTTCGAGTCCTGCCGCGGGAGCTTACATATCGGGAGGCGTCGCGTGAGCGGCGACTTCCTCTTTTTTGGGGGGCGTGAGGTGCTTGCCCTTCATTGAACCGATTTGGCTGGGACATCCCTGTCCCGGCCCATGGGTCATCCCTGTCCCGGCCGGCCGGGGCCGCGCGCGCCTGGGTCCGGCTCGATGTTGCCGCCTGCCAGCCGAGTTCGAACCCGCTCCAACTGGCCTACTCGTGGGCACGCCGTGTGCCGTAACAACCTCCTGGAGGACCCGCCGGACCCACCACCCGCTGCCCCTAGGAGGCTCCCATGGCCCGCATGTCACAGTCCCTCACACCGGCCGCGAAAGCCGCCCAGAAGACCGTCGATGAAGGCGAAGCCGCTGCCCCGGCGCAGCCCGACGTCCCCATCGACGACCACGACCTCAACCTCGACATCCACGGCAGAGCGGAGGAGATCTCCGCGG
>JBDLIA010000089.1 GCA_039715185.1 Gemmatimonadota bacterium | reverse complement strand
GTGCGCGGAGAGCCGGAAGCGCCGTTCCGTGCCGCCGACCACGCGGTCGATGGCGCAGAGGGCGCGCGCCTGGCGGCCAGCGAGCAGACCGACCGCAGGTACCTGACCACGGACGCGCGCGAGCTGACCGGCGCGGACGTGGCAGAGGCGGTCACGCTGGCAGAACCGGACATCCTCCGCGCCCTGCAGCGACTACCCGGAGTCGCCACACGCAGCGACTACACCGCCGAGCTGTGGACCCGCGGGGCCCCCTGGTCGCATACCGCCGTTTTCTGGGACGGCGTGCCCATCGCAAATCCGCTCCACGCTCTGGGCGTCATCTCGGGTGTCAGCGCGGCTTCGGTGGGCGCCGTCTGGTTCCACCCGGGCACGCGGCCGGCGTCGATGGCGGGTGGCGCGGCCGGCGTCGTGGACCTGCGCAGCCGTCGCGCGACGGGCGATGGCGCCGTGAACGCGCAGGCGGACCTGTCCCTGGCCGGGGTCTCGCTGGCGGCGGACCAGCGGGTCCTGGACGGCCGCGCCGGGTGGATGCTGGCGGGCCGCCACAGCTACCTGGATTGGCTGGCCGACCTCGTGCGTCGGCCGAGCCCCGCGACGGACCGGGCGTTTCCGTACCGGTTCGGCGAGGTCAGCGGCAACGTGGACGCGCGGCTGGGGGAGCGCACGCGCGTGGAGTCGAGTTGGCTCTGGGAATCCGATCGACTCGGGGCCGCGCGCACCGAAGACGAGGGGCCGCTCGCCTCCCGCTGGGGCAACACCGTGGCGCGAGCGACCGTGGCGACGGGCTTCCGCGGGTTGGTCACCGAGCATTCGCTCGGGTTCAGCCGGCACGCGGCCTCCGTGCGGGAGGACGAGTCCGCCCTTGCCTTGCTGGGGATCGAGCCGGTGCTCCGTTCCCGGTCGACGGTCGAGTTCGCCGAGGTTCGCGGCGCGCTGTGGCGAGAGCCTCTTACGTCGGCCGGTCCGGACTGGCGTATGGGCTATTCGGTGGCCCGGCACGCCGTATCCTACGCGGGCCCGCTGCCCCTGCCCGTGCCCCGGCAGACAGCCACGGAGCTGACCGCCGGGGATGCGATCGCGGGGCCATTCGACGGCTGGGATCTGGACCTTCCCGTGCTGGCGATCTGGGGCGAAAGGACGTGGGGCGGAGAGACGAAAGTGACCGGGCGCGCCGCGGTCAGGGCGGAGACCGGCGGCGAAGTGCTCGGAGCGGGGGCGGTTCGGCTGGCGCCGCGGCTGGCTCTGCGGTACACGCCCATTCCGGACGCCGCTCTCTCGCTCGGCTTCGCGCGTGCCCACCAGTACACGCAAGCGGTCGCGCCGGGGGGCGTGCAATTCGCCAGCCTGGTGTCGACGGACGCGTGGCTTCTCGCGGGTCCGGCCGTGCCACTTCTCAGGGCCGACATCGCGACCGCCGGGATGGAGGCGAACCTCGCACCGGGTCGCGTGGTCGCGATCAACTCGTACGCCCGCCTGACGGACGGGCTCACCACGCCGGACCCGCGGCCGGGGTCCGTCGCGGGCAGGGCGACGTTCGTGGAGGGGAGTGGAACCGCGTTCGGCCTCGAGATCTCGGTGCGCCAACTGATCGGCCGCGTGACCGGGTCGGCGGCGTACACGCTGGCGCGGTCGCGGCTCTCGGCGGCCGGGCTGAGCTATCCCTCGGCGGCGGACCGGACGCACGTCTTCGACGGAACCCTCATGGCGCGCGCGACCTCGTCGCTGAAGCTGGGAGCCGCGTTGACCATCGCCTCCGGCGCGCCGTTCACCGCGGTGGTCGGCGACTCCGTGTCCTGTGAAGCCGTGCCGGGCTGCGTCCCGGAAGCGCTGCCATGGTTGGCCACGCCCCACGGAGCACGGACGACCGTGTTCGCCAGCCTGGACCTGCTGGTCGACTGGTCAGTGGAGGTGGGCGACTGGCAGATAGGCGCGTTCGGACAGCTCCGCAACGCCCTCGATCGCGCGAACGCGACCGTGTACGCGGGGGACGGGTCGGGCTGCGTCGTGGTGGGGTGCCAGGGCGACTCGCTCCGCACCCTGGAAGAGCGCGGCGTGCCACGTCTGCCGGTGGTGGGGCTCCGTGTCCGGCTATGAACGCAACGGCAGGGTCGACGAGCTCTATTCGCTCCACCACCCCGCGCTGGAGCGCTACTTGGTTCGTCTCACCGGGGACGAAGAGGTCGCCGCGGATGCCTCCCAGGAGGCGTTCGTTCGGTTGCTCCAGCAGGAGGATCTTCCGCCAGCGCCGCGCGCGTGGCTGTTCCGCGTCGCCACCAACCACGTGCGCGACAACGCGCGCCGCGCCCGGCGCCGCCGGGAGCTGTCGTTCGACGGCCGGGCCCGCGGCGCGCACGGGGACAGCGCGGAGCCGGCCGACCGCCGGGCGAGCCGTAGCCGCGCGGCCCAGACGCTTCGAAAGGTGCTCGATGAGCTGTCCCCAAAGGAGCGTCAGGCGCTGCTGATGCGAGAGGAGGGGTTCCGCCACCGCGAGATCGCCGAGGCGGTTGGCACCACCACGGGCTCGGTCGGGACGCTGCTACGCCGCGCGATCGAGAAAGCTGCGGCGCGCCTCGGCGCGCCGCCGGAGAACACGAGATGAACGCGACCGAGACCCCGCGGCTGGACGCGGACGAGAACGGGCACCTGAGCGACGCTCAGCTTCTTGCGTTGCTGGACGAGGAGCCGGAGGTCCGAGAGGAGTGGAGTGCCCATGCGCAAGGCTGCGGCCGGTGCGCCAGCGATCTGGCGCGGCTCCAGGCGCAGGCGGCGGTGGTGGACGGCTGGTTCGTGGCGGTAGAGCCGCAGCTGCGCGAGCGGGTCAATGGCCGGCGCCTCTCGCTTGCCGGGCGCACCGTCGCGTCGAGCCGGGCCGCCGGCGGATACTCGGGTGCCCCGCGCGCAGCGGCTTGGCTCAAGGCCGCGGCCGTCGTCGTGCTGATCGCGGCGCCGGCGGCCGCGCTGCCTGGGGTCCGCGACTGGTTGGACCGGCGCGTGCGCGGGCGTCCGGAGGTGACCGCACCGTCCCTTTCGGCAACGGGCACCGCGGTGCGATTCACGCCGGTGGCCGGGGAGCTGATCGTGAGCGTAGAAGGCGCCGCGGGAGGCAGACTCGTGCTCGAGCGGGCCAGCAACGAGGATGTCGTGCTCAGGTACGATGATGACGCGGTTCGTGTGACCCTGTCCGAACTCGAAGTGCGCGTTTCCGGCGGCGGCTGGGAAGGCGATCTGCGTGTCGGCGTACCGGCCGCCATCAGCTCCATCGCGGTGCGACACGCGAGCGGCCTGACCGTGGTCCAGATGGCGAGCTTGGCTGACACCGTGGTGATCGATCTCACGGCGAGGTAGCGCCTGGCGCCTGCCGCCAAAGCATCTCTGGGGGTCGCGCAGAGGGAAGACCAGGGTCGGCGCGGCCACTACCGGCTTGCTCGCCCCCCCCGGGAGTCGTTTATTGATGGTGCGCTGCATAGGACGCTGCTCGCCTCGGACAAAGGTGGATCGCCGAGCCGTCCTGCCCGCCGTGAGCGTGCCGTGAGCGTCTGCGCCCGCTGCGCCGGGAGTTCACATCTCAGCCTCAGGGAGCCGCGTGAATCTCCATCGGTTCATCGCGCCATTGGTCTATTGCATCCTCCCGGCGTATGCGGCGGCTTCCCCGGCTGCCGGCCAGGTCAGCCATGACGCGACTCGGTTGATCGCACCCCCCGTCCTGGAGAATCTGTCGGCGGAGTGGGGCCTCGTGGAGGTACGGCTCACGGCCGCGCCCGCCCGGCTCTCGCTTCGGCCGGGGTCAACGACCGAGGTGTTCGCCTTCAACGGCAGCGTGCCGGGCCCGACCCTGGAGGTCCGCGAAGGCGACCGGGTGATCGTGCATTTCCGCAACGAGCTGTCCGAGCCGACCACCATCCACTGGCACGGTCTCCACCTCCCCTTCGCGTCGGACGGTAGCCCCTTCCACCCAATCGGGCCGGGTGAGGAGCACGACTACGTGTTCACGATCCCGGAAGGGACGGCGGGAACCTACTGGTACCACCCACACCCGCACGAGCGGACGACGTATCAGGTCGCACACGGATTGTTCGGCGCGCTGGTAGTGCGCGCCGACGACGATCCGCTTCCGGCGCTGGCCGAAAAGCTCCTCGTGCTGTCCGACAATCGCTTCCGGGACGACGGCGCCATCGACTTTCCGGAGCCTGGGTCGATGCAGGCGCGGATCGACGAGGAGAACGGTCGCGAAGGCGACGTGCTGTTCGTGAACGGACAGGTCATGCCCTCCATCGACATCAGGCCCGGGGAGGTGCAGCGGTGGCGCATCGTCAACGCCTCGGCGGCCCGCGTCTACCGCCTCGCCTTGGCGGGCGGGACCATGGTGCATGTCGGCAGCGACGGCGGCCTCTTCGAGCGGCCGGTCGAGGTAGAAGAAATCGTGCTCGCCAACAGCGAGCGCGCCGAACTGATCGTTCGCGGTACGGGAGCCCCCGGGTCGAGCACGACGTTCCAGGTGCTACCCTACAACCGCTACATCCCGCAGACCCGTCCGGCGGACTGGGACCGGCCGCGCGACCTGCTGACGCTCCGCCACGCCCCCGTTCCGCTCGCGGAGCCGATGACCGTCCCCGAGATCCTGCGGCCAGTAGCGCCAATGGACCCCTCGGAGGCGACGTACACCCGCCTGATCGTGTTCACGCAAGGCATGATCAACAATCGCAAAATGGACATGGCCCGCGTCGACGTGCGCGCGTCCCTCGGCGCCACGGAGATCTGGCAGATCGAGAACCTCGTGGGCATGGACCATCCGTTCCACCTGCACGGGTTCAGATTCCAGATCCTGGACCGGAACGGCAGCCCGGTGCCCTACAGAAGCTGGAAGGACACCGTCAACGTGCCCAAGCACGAGACCGTGCGGATCATCGTCCGGTACACGGATTTTTCCGGAAAATGGATGTTCCACTGCCACATCCTGAACCATGAAGACATGGGGATGATGGGCGTTCTGGAGGTTACCTGAAATAAAGGGAAACGAACATGGCGCAACTCAGGAGCCCGTTCGTTCGTTGGGGCCGTCCTTGGGGTGGCCTCACGATGGCCGTCGCGTTGGCCGTGCTTACTTCGGGAACCGCCCCGACCGACCTGGCCGCCCAGGGCGAGGAGGAATCGATGCTGGAGTCGATCCTGCGCGGGCGGACGCTGGTGCTCAGCCATGCCTGCGGCGAGTGCCACGGCGGGGGCGACAACCCGGCCGGCGAAGGGTGGCTAGCCGGGATGACGGGGCCGGCCCAGGAGTTCTCGATCGGGGACTGCGGGCCCGATGCGGAGGGACCGTGCTTTCTCACCCGCGCGCGCAACCTCACGCCGGACAACGAGACCGGACTGGGCCGGTTCACGCCGCGGCAGATCTTCAACGCGCTCCGCTTCGGGCTGAGGCCCGGCGAGACGCCGGACGTGGAGATCACCTCCACGACGGCCGGGGAGGGCAACCACCCGGCCAGCCCGAAGTACCTCGCTCCGCCGATGCCTTGGCCGGCATGGCGGCATATGGGCGACCAGGACCTGTGGGACATCGCCGCATACCTCATGCACGGCCTGAAGCCGGTGGAGAACGAGGTAGAAGACAGCGAGGGCCCGCCGGACTTCTGGGCGAGCGGCTACACGGTGGAAGAGATAGGGCCGTGGCCGGCTGATGCATTCCCCACCGCCGCCGAGGTCGCCGAAGACGACGGGTAGCACGCCGTCGTGGAGCGCGTCGGCCCCTACCGGCGCGCTCAGCGGTGACCTGTACGGGGCCACCGCCAACTGTGCTAAACGCAGTTGCGTAAAGGTGTTAGGTGACGTTCGGTCCGGGTGGATCGTCTTTCTGCCGATCGTAGCACGGAACCCGCGCCCCGCGAGCCCGGTGCGCTCGCGCAGCAGCCCTTTTGGCAAACTCGCTCGACTCAGGGAGCGGGCGCGTCGGCGATTCTCCGTGTTCCCGTGGAGGATCCGCATGCACCACGCTGCCCCATTCATCAGGGCTGTGCCCGTCGTGGCGACGCTCGCGCTGGTCGCGGGCTGCTCGGACGGACCACCAGCCGATCCCATCGACCCGGTGGCCGGGTCCTTCGCGCTGGGCGCCGAGGACGCCGCCCGCATCCGCGCGCATGCGATCTCGGCGGGCCTGCTGCCGATGCCTCCCGCTCCGCCGATTCGGCCCGGGCTCGTCCAGCTCGGCCAGGCGCTCCTGTTCGACCCCGTGCTGAGCGGGAACCACGACATTTCTTGCATGACGTGCCACCACCCCAGCCTCGCGACCGCCGACGGCCGGGCGCTGGCCATCGGCCAGGGAGCGACCGGGCTGGGCGCCACCAGGGTGCATCCCGACGAGGAGTTTATTCCGCGCAACGCCCCGCCCATGTTCAACCTGCGCATGGCGGACACGTTGTTCTGGGACGGGCGGCTGCACGACGGCGGACCGAAGGGGGTCGTCACCCCGGCCGGCAACCAGCTCCCCGCTAGCTTCTCCCGGGTCTTCGAGTTCGGCCCGATCTCGGCGCTGGGTCTCTTTCCGGTTACATCGCGCGAGGAGATGCGGGCGTTCGACGGCAACGAACTGGCCGAGATCGATGACCACTCGCCCAAGATCATCTGGCGCGCGCTCATGCGGCGGCTGGGGCGGATCCCCCAGTACGTGGACATGTTCGAGGCGGCCTACCCCGGGACGCCGTTTCAGTCGATGAACTTCGGCCACGCCTCCAACGCGATGGCTGCTTTCATGGTCAGCGAGTTCGCCTTCGACGACGCCCCCTGGGACCGTTTCCTGCGCGGCGACGACAACGCGCTCACGGCCGAGCAGCTCGCCGGCGCGGACCGCTTCACCCAGCTCGCCTGCTCGATTTGCCACACCGGCCCGACGCTGTCGGACGGGCAGTTCCACAACGTAGCGTTGGCGCAGATCGGGCCCGGCCAGGGCGACGGGCCTCTCGGCGACGACGACTTCGGACGCGGCAGGATTACCATGGACCCGGCGGATCGGTACTCGTTTCGGACGGCGCCGCTGCGCGGGGTCGAGCTGACGGCGCCCTACGGTCACGCGGGCCAGTTCGCGAGCATCGCGGATTTCATCGACCACTACAGCGACTCAGAGGCCAAGCTGCGGTCCTTTGCCGCTACGCACGGCCCGGACCTGGAGCCGCTGCTCCAGGGCCAGATCCTGAGTCACAACCTGGACGCCGTTCTGGCGACGCGAAGCCCGCTGATCGCTACCCTGGAGTTCGACCGGGAAGTGGCCGAATCGCTGGCCGCGTTCCTGACCGCGCTCACCGACGACCGCTCGCGCAACCTCATGCACCTCCACCCTGGAACGGTACCGAGCGGATTGCCGGTGGACTGAGGCGCGGTTGTGTCGCTAGCGGGCGGGTGCGTCAGCCCCATCGTCGTCTCTCAACCGCCGAACAGACCTACCGCGGTGGCGCCGACCAGCGCGACCCAGATGCTCACGTACAGCGGCACGGCGACGTTCCGTCGACGGAGCATCGCGGGGAAGAGCACGGGCTTGCCGGCGAACTTCCCGCGCGGCCGGCTGGGGAAGAAGAAGGTCTTGTATGTTTCGAGGGTGGCGACAGTTAGGCCCGTCGCTGCCAGGGCGATCGCGGCTGGGTCGGACGTAAAACGCCAGAGCAGGCCGGCATATGCGGCGGCCACCACCGGGCTGCGGAAGAACTTCAGCGTTTCGAAGCCCTCGATGGGCGCGTCCTTCCACGCACCCGCGAGCGCGCTGAACCAGCCGCCGAGGCTACCCACCAATACGATCGTCAGGAGCGACGCACCAGAATCGCGAAGCGCGATCGCCACCCCCAGCAGAGCCGCTCCCACCGCCACGAATCCGGCACCAATGAGAAGGCGGTGAATGCTGCCGTGGACCACGCGGCCCAGGACGTGGAACTGCATGGGGATGAAATACTTCGACTGGTCTTCCACCCGTACGAACGTTTTGAAGAACTCCACGGCGGCGCGCTCAAGAGCGTATACGAGGCCGAAGAAGACGACCGCCGCGCCCGCGCTCAAAGGGGCCGACCCAGCCAGCGCGAGCGCGGCGCCGATCGCGCCGCCGAGCCAGACGCTGCGGGCGTATCTGCGCCAGGCGAACCCCTCGTGCGGCGCGTCCTTGTACATCCCCCATGTGGCCGTATGCAGGCCGGCGAACAGGCCGATTCCCGCCCCGATCATGATGTCCATGCTCAATCCCTCCCTGGTGTACCGTTGCAGAAGTCCCGTAGGCATTCGGCCCGCGCTGCATCCCGCGGCTGCGGCGTTGGAACTCCTTGCCGTAGCGCCGGCACACTAGAAGGTCCACGCCAGGCGAGCCTCGCCCGCGTTCTCTATCGTCTCGGGGCCGCAGGCAGCTTCTGCGAGGCGTAGATCGCGGCGCGCCGCTTCGAGTGTGTATAGCGGCTGCACGCCGCCTCGAATCGCATCCAGGACGTCCGCGAACATCGCGCGGTATCCGAGCAGGTCGCGTACGCCGGGCAACATCAGTCGTGGTCGGCGACCCCCCGCGATCAGGAAGGCGCCGTTGGATTCGAAGGTCGCCGAACCGAGCGTTCCGCGGACGTGCGACAGGCGCAGCCCGCGCAGACGCGATCCTACGTCCCAGGAGTGCAGCAGGGTGCCGACGGCCCCTTCCGCGTAGCGGATGACGACCGCCGAGCTGCGCTCGGGAGCGTCCCCGGCCCGGAAGCCCTCTATGCCGATCGGCGTGAGCCCCAGGTGACCCATGAGGCTGATCCAGTGGATGCCGCCCTCGAAGAGCGCGCCGCCGCCCGAGAGGCGCGAGTCGCCCCGCCATCCGGTGGCGTCCTGCCGCTTGGTGGCGTCCACGTGGACGAAGCGGATGTCGCCCAGGTCGCCGGACGCGATGAGGCGGCGCAACGTCCGCGCCAGCGGCTTGTAGAAGTAGTTCTCGGCGACGAAGAGCAAGCGCCCCGCGTCCCGCGCGGCCCTCTCTGCCGGGCCGAAATCGGCCGAACGGGGAAAGGCCGGCTTCTCCACGATCACGTGCTTGCCGGCCTCCAGCGCGCGAAGAACCAGCTCCAGGTGGGTGGCAGGCGGGGTGGCGATCAGAACCACGTCGATGGCCGGATCGGCCAGCGCGCCGGCATATGAGTCGAAGTGGCCGCTACCACGGAGCGCGGCTGCGTACGCTTGCGCGCGCCGGGGATCTCGGCTGGCGTAGTAGCGCTCGACATCGACGACGCGCCGGAGGACGCGGCTGTGCGTTCCGGTCACGCGCCCGCAGCCGAGGAACGCGAGCCTTAGCCGTTCCGGGCGTGGCCCGTCCGCCGCCAGCCTAAACACGGATCCTCACCGGGACCGGCCTCGTCGGAGGTGCGGGGTCTGCGGCGCGTGCGGTTTCCAGCGCAACCCTGGACCGTCCCGCGATTCCCGCCCCAATGCGCAACGCGTTCGCCGCGATCGTCAGACTGGGGTTCACGCCCGCCGAAGTCGGGAACGTGCTGCCGTCCGTCACGAACAGATTGGCGGTGCCGCGTAGCCGTCCGTCGGGACCGAGCGGAGACGTTCGCCGGTCCGCGCCCATGCGGACGCCCCCCAGCGCATGCGAAAAGCCGCCCACGGGGACGAACGCCGTTGCACGAGCGCCCGCCGCGATCAGTATCGCCCTCGCGCGCTGGGCCAGCGCCGCGCGAACGTGCAGGTCGCGCGGAGTGTGGCGATGCCGTACCCGCGTGAGTGGCGCGCCGAACCGGTCGACCCGGCGGGCCGAGATGGTCACCCCGTTCGCGGCGCGCGGTTGATCCTCCGCGATGACGATGAGGCCGGCCAGCCGGCGCGCGAGGTCTTCGGCCGGGCGCCGGGCGAGCCGCACCGCGCCGACGCGCGCGAGCGCGGCCGAGCCGGCGTCGATCTGCTGCACGGAGCCGAGGCGGCCCGGCGGCGCGCCGGCGTCGCCCAGGTAGTAGTCGTGAACGCCGATCTCCTTCTGGAACTGCCCGGCGGCGCCCACCGGCTCGTCGAACAGTCCGGCGACGACCGCGTTGACGTGGCGCATGAGTCCGCGGCCTATCCACTGGCCGGCGGGGTTGCGGACGGCCAGCCCCGAGGCGAGCAGCAGGCCCGGCGTCGCAAGAGAGCCCGCCGCGACGACGAAGACATCCGACTCGAAGGCGGAGCGCTGTCCCGAGCGGGCGTCGGTCACCTCCACGGCGAGCACCCGATCACCCGACCACAAGAAGCGAGTGGCCACGGTGTTCGCTCGGAGCACGAGCCCGGAGCGAATCAATCCGGGTAGCACCGCGGTGGCCAGGTCGTTCTTCGCCCCCAAGGAGCACGCGAATCCGTCGCAGCGGCCGCACATCGTGCAGCGGTCCCGGGTGACGGCGACGGGTAGACGGAACGGGTGAAGCCCCATGGATCTGGCCGCAGTGGCCAGCAGTCGGGCGGTGGGACCCGGCGGTCCCGGCGGGGCCGGAAGTGGGCGGCGTCGATTTGGGGCGGTTGGGTCTTCGCGTTCGTCGCCTACCACTCCCAACAGGCGCTCGGCGGCGGAGTACCACGGCGCGAGGTCCCGGTACGCGAACGGCCAGAGGGCCGGCTCGGCGCCGACGATGTGCGGATCCGGCAGGAAGTCCTCGCGCCGGAAGCGGAGGCTGGCGGCTCCGTAGAACACCGAAGGACCACCCACGCACTCGAACGCCCCCGTGCGCCCGTGTCGATCACCGCGCAGCGCGTATCGCCGGGCGAAGTACCTGTCTCGCTCGCCTCCCGTGTTGCTGTTCTCGGGGCCTCTTTTCACCCACGGACCCCGCTCAAGCATTAGCACGCGGCATCCGGCGTGGACGAGTGGCAGCGCCGCCATCGCCCCTCCGAAACCGCTGCCGATCACGATCGCGTCGCACCGGCGAGGTCCGGTCGCGCTGCTTAGACGCACCATTCGCCTCCCGCTGATAGGCCGGCGGCGGCGGCCGACAAGAGGTTCGGACGGCGCGGCCGGCGATGGCGGGGCTACGGTGCTAGAAGGCTGTCAATCGAGTGTCGTGGGGATGTCAATTCGAAAGCGGCACGAGGTCGAATCCCATGGCCCTGGCTGCTCTCGCCTGCCGGCGGTCGTAGGTAGCGACCGCGATATCGACCCCTCGCTCTCGCAGAAAGGACGCGCACGACAGGTGCAGCGCATCCAACGTGCGCACGGGCGCGGGGAAGGGGTGCCGAGCCCGCTCGAGCGCATCCGGACTCAGCTCCACGAACGCCAGCCGGGCAAGGGTCAGGCGCGCCACGTCGGCGTGAGATCCGGCAAGGTCCAGGGCGTGGAGCCGGTTCCACACCTCGTACTCCAGTAGGCGGCTCGAGATGAGCTCGCTGTACCAGAGGTCATCGGGCGGCCGGCGGTCCTCGGAGAGCAGGTGCGCCAGGGCGACAGAGGTGTCGACGTAGACTATCGACATCGGCGGGTATGCGGGCGCCGCCGGTCAGCGGCGGGATCGGAGAGCCTCCGTGGCAAGCTCAGCGCTCGCTCCGATCCGCGGTGAGGCCCGACAAGAGCCGCTTCAAGGACGCCATGGGCAGAGACGGAGGCGCCTCGCCCGGTGGCGTGCGTGCGGCGGTAACCGCTTCGGTCTGCGGCAAATAGCCCAGCGCGCTCGGCTGGCGCATCGCCAGCACGCCGCGCCGCAGCACCTCGCTGCGTGATACGCCTAGCGAACGGGCCTTATCATCGAGCACGCGGCGCTCGTCGCCGGTGAGGTACACCTGAATCGGCTCGCGAACGGATTTCGTCATGGAGCGAATTTACCAAATTCGTTTTCTGAATTCAACTCTGGCATGGCGTAAACGCACGTGACCCCCTCCCCCGTGGTTCTCGGCATCCTGGCCGCCTACCTGGTCGTGCTTCTCGGGATCGGCTTCTGGGGAGGGCGCGGCTCGGACGACGTGGCAGGCTACTACGTGGCCGGCAAGACGCTCCCGTCGTGGGTGATCGCGTTCAGCTCCAACGCCACGGGCGAGAGCGCCTGGCTGCTCCTGGGGCTCACGGGCATGGGCTACCTGGTGGGCGCGCACGCGCTCTGGATCGTGCTCGGTGAGGTCGCGGGGGTGGCGGCGGCCTGGATCTGGGTCGCGCGGCCGTTCAAGGAAGCCACGGATCGATACGACTCGATCACCGTGCCGGACTACCTGGAGGACCGGTTCGGCGGCGGCCGGCACGCGATCCGTCTGGTGGGCGCGGCGATCATTCTGAGCATGGCGGCTTTCTACACCGCGGCGCAGTTCACGGCGGCGGGCAAGGCCTTCGAGTCGTTCCTGGGCACGAGCTACTCGGCGGGGGTACTCATCGGGGCGGCGATCATCCTCTTCTACACGACAATCGGCGGCTTCCGGGCCGTGGCCTATAGCGACCTGCTCCAGGGCGTCCTGATGTTCGGCTGCCTGCTCCTGCTGCCCATCGTCGGGTTGGTAGCGGCGGGCGGGGTGGGCGCCACTATCGAGGGACTGCGCACGCAGGACCCGGCGCTGCTCGCCCCCATGGGCGCCCTGGGCTGGACGCCCGCCGGCGTTGCCAGCGCGGCGGGCTTCGTCGCGATCGGCCTGGCCTTCCTGGGCTCGCCGCAGCTCCTGACCCGCTTCATATCGGCCCGAGACACGCGCCAGCTCCGCGCAGGCGGCGTGATAGCTGTGATCTGCATCGTCGTCTTCGACGTTGGCGCGGTGACCGCCGGAATGGCCGGCCGGGCGCTGTTCCCGGGGCTCCCTGACCACGAAGCCATCTACCCGATCATGGGCGCCGAGCTGTTTCCCGCGTTTTTCACCGGGATCTTCCTGGTGGTGGTGCTCGCCGCGATGATGTCGACAGTCGATTCGCTGTTGCTGCTCGCCTCCTCCGCGGTTGTGCGCGACGCGATCCAGAGGGTGTGGCGCCCCGACGCCGCGCAGCGCGCGCTGTCCCTGGCGGGGAAGGGGACCACCGTCGTGCTCGGCGCGGGGGCCGTCGCGCTGGCGCTCACCGAGGCGCGCGTGATCTTCTGGTTCGTCCTGTTCGCCTGGTCCGGCCTGGCGTGCGCGTTCACGCCGCCGGTGCTGTCCGCGCTGTTCTGGCCCGGGACCACCCGCGCGGGCGCCTTGGCCGGCATGGTCG
>JBDLIA010000088.1 GCA_039715185.1 Gemmatimonadota bacterium | reverse complement strand
TCCGCCAGCGACTGCGCCAGCGCCTCCTGCTGCGCCGCCAGGCGGCGCGCGTCGTCGGCCAGCGCCCTCATCTCCTGCTCGGCCGCGGCGCGGCGCAGCAACTCCAGGCTCTGCTCCAGCCGCTGCTGCAGCTCCTGCTGCTGTTCCGCCAGCGCCTGCAGCGCCTGCTCCGTCTGCGCGGCGTCCAGGTTCTCCAGCGCCTCGCGCAGCCTGTTCAACTGCTCGCGCAGCTCGTCCGAGCCGACCTCGTCGAGCAGGTCGCGGATCTCGTCCAGCCGCTCCTGGAATTCCGGATCCGACAGGCCGGCGGACTCCGACAGGTCGCTCAGCTTCTCCATCTGCTCGCGCAGCGCCTGTGCTTCCTCCAGCAGCGCCTCCTGCTGGTCCAGGACGCTGCGGGCGTCCTCGGCGCGCTCGAATTCCAGGGTGGACTTGCGGTCTCCCTCGTCGGCGTCGCGCCCGCCGCCCGAGCGCCCCGATTCGCGGTTCTCGCCGGCCTGCATGCGGCGCTGGAGCTCGCGCGTCGCGCGCTCCAGCTCGCGCGCGGTGCGCGACAGGTCGTCGGCGCCGCTGAGCAGATCGTCCGCCTCCTCACCGACGCGGTGCCTGAGCTCGTCGGCGCTCGGGAAGCGCAACGCGAACGTGGCCGAACGCGCGGTCTGCGCGCGCGGCCCGTCGTCGGTGACCTCCACGAAGTACTCCAGCCGGCCGCCCGGAAGCAGCCGCCGACCGGTGGCCTCGAGCACCGAGTGCAGCGCCGCCGTGGCGGGCACTCCGCCGAGTTGGATGGGGGCGCGCACGGCGCTGTCGCGCTGGCCGAAAGCGTCCACCCGCCAACTGACGAGAGCTGCGCGGCGCAACCCGTGGTCGTCGCCGGCGTGGGCCACTATCGGCTGGCGCATGTCCGGGCCGACCTCCGTGTCCTCGCCCGGGAAGCGCACCTGCACCCACGGCGCGCTGTCCGGCACCAGCGCGATCTGGAGCGGCGGCGGCGGCGCGGGGCTCGCCTCGCCGGCGGCGTCCACCAGCGCCCAGCCGAAGGTCCCGGACTGCGCCGGCCTCAGGCGCCCGTCGAAGCGGTCGCCGTCCACGGCCAGGGGCGACTCCCCGCCCGGGCCGCGCAGCGCCGCGGAGCCCAGCGGCCGCGTGGCGGTGCCGCGCAGGCGCAGCGTCGCTCCTTCGGGGAGCACCAGCGGCGGCGGCTCGCCCTGGAAGCGGTCCGCCGGCCGGCCCAGGTACGCCGGGTAGGCCACATCGACGGTCAGGCTGGACAGCAGCAGGGGGTCGAGCGGCTCGGCCACGAAGGTGTCGGACACCGCGCCGTCGGGCGCGTTCACCCAGTAGCGCGTGGGCGCCTCCACGGGGCCGATCACGCCCGCGGCGCCGCCGCCGTCCACGGCCAGGCGAGCGCGCCCCGGGAGCTCGCCCTGGGCTCGCCAGTGCAGCGACACGACCCTGCGCTCGGGCGCCGAGATGGTGACCGCCAAGGTGTCCCCGCGGGCGACGCGCGCGTGGCCCGGAGACACCTCCAGCGGAGGCAGATCGGGCGGCGCCAGGGCCCTCAGCGGGCGCAGCAGCGGCGCCCACGCGGCGCGCGCTCGGGACGAATCGCTGGCGCCGAGCGCCGCCACGGCGAGCGCCAGAGTCAGCACCCCCGCCCCCAGCCGACGCAGCCGCCTGGAAGCGCGCTCCCCCAGGCTGCCCGCCAGCTCGCTCGGCGTCGCGCGGCCCACGCGCTCCACCAGGGCGCGCTCGGACAGCCTGGCCAGCGAAGGCGACGTCCCGACGGGCGTCCCACCGCGCAGCTCGAGCGCGCCGCGCAGGCTCCCTTCCGGCAGGCCGCGGGCCGCCTCGGCGGCTCCCGCGACCGTCGCCTCGTCGAGCGGCGCGAGCCACCTGCGGACGCCGACCGTGGCGAGCGCCGCGCCGGCGCCGAGCGCCACCAGCGACGCGGCGAGCGGCAGCGGACTGGGCCGGTCCCACGCGGTCATGGGTACCGCCAGCCAGGCGACGACCATGAGCGCGGGCACGGCGAGCAGCGCCGCGAGCGCCACCGAGGCGGCCGCGCTCCGGCGCAGCCGGCTCCTGGCGGCCGCGAGTCGAGTCCAGAACTCCTGCGGGCTCACGGCACCCTCCGCGCGGCCATCAGCGCGCCGGCTGCGCCAGCACGAACACGAGCAGGTTCACGCCCATGCGGAACGCGGCTTCCCGCACGTGCGCGGCGTCGCCGTGCACGTCGGCGTCCTCCCAGCCGTCCCCCAGGTCCGACTCGAAGCTGTAGAAGACGACCAGGCGTCCGCCGTGGAACAGGCCCAGGCCCTGCGGCGGGGCGCCGTCGTGTTCGTGGACCTTGGGCAGCCCCTCCAGGTCGTAGAAGGAGTGGTAGACGGGGTGGTCCGCGGGCAGCTCCACGAAATCGGCCTCGGGCAGGACGCGCCCCATCTCGCGCCGGAAGCTCTCGTCCAGGCCGTAGTTGTCGTCGGCGTGCAGGAAGCCCCCGTCCTCCAGGTAGGCGCGCAGCCGCAAGACGTCGGCGTCGGCCAGGGCGATGTTGCCGTGACCGGTGAGGTACAGGTACGGGAAGTCGCGCAGCCCTGGGTCGTCCAGGCGCACGGTCTCCGCTCTCTCGGGGAAGGCTATGCCGGTGCGGGCACGCGCCTCGCGCAGGAGGTTGGGGAGCGCCGACGGGTTGGCGTACCAGTCGCCCCCGCCGTCGTACTGCACCACGGCGACGGCGGGCCCCGCGCCGGGAGTGCCGCGCGCGGATGCGCCGGCCAGCGCCAGCGGGACGGCGCACGCCAGGACTAGGCGGGCCGAGACGCGTCCCCTCAATCTACCCTTCCTCCGGCCGCTCACGCGCTCGGGCGTGCACGACCTCGTAGGCACGGTTGCGGGGAAGGCCGGTCCTGCGTGCCACTTCGCGGGCCGCGGCGCTCGGCTTCACCCCGTGATCCAGCAGTGCGTCCGCCAGCACCACCGCCACCCGATCCGACAGCGTCTCCTCCTCCACGGTTGGCGCGGCGCCACCCACGACGACGACGACCTCGCCGCGGGGCGGTTCTTCTCGGTAATAAGCGGCGACTTCGGCCAAGGTTCCGCGCCGGACCTCCTCGTGGATCTTGGTCAGCTCCCGCGCGACCGCCACCGCGCGACCCTCGCCGCACGCGCCGGCCAGGTCCTCCAGCAGGTCCAGCAGCCGACCCGGCGCCTCGAAAAGGACGGCGGTGTCGGCGGACTCGGCCACGCGGGCCAGCAACGCGCGGCGCTCTGCTCCGCCCCGTGGCGGAAACCCCAGGAACACGAAGCGGTCGGCGGGCAGGCCGCTGGCGGACAGCGCCGCGACCGGCGCGGACGGGCCTGGGATGGGCACCACGGAGTGCCCCGCCGCGGCCACCGCGCGGACGAGACGGCCGCCGGGGTCGCTCACGACTGGCGTCCCCGCGTCGGACACCAGCGCCAGGTCCTCGCCCGCGGCGAGCCTCTTCAGGACCTCGTCCACGCGCCGCGTCTCGTTGTGCTGATGCGCCGACAGCAGGCGCGTGCGGGCGCCGATGTGGTCCAGCAGGATACGCGTGCGGCGGGTGTCCTCGGCCAGCACCAGGGCGACTTCGCCGAGGACGCGCGCCGCGCGCGCCGACAGATCCTCCAGGTTGCCGATGGGCGTCGCGACGACGAACAGGGTTCCCATCGGGCCGTCAGTCGTCGAGCAGGCGGGCGACCATGCCCTGGGCGGTCAGCGCGTGACGGTCGGGCTCCACCGCGCGACCGGCCACCTCGAGCACGTCGCGCAGGCCCCGGTCGGTGGCGCCCTTCAGGATGGCGCGGATCCATTCCGCGACCGCGTCGCTGAGCTCGGCGCGCGTGACCACGGCGTCGTCAGCCACCACGCGTCCGTCTCTGTGGACGGCGAACGACGCCAGCACGGGCGAAGTCTCCTCCAGGCGTCCGCGGGCCGCCGTGAAGCAATCCGTCGTCGCCTCGGTGCCGATAGCCCGCGCGACCTCGTGTCCGAGCCGTTGAACGAGCCGTTCGTACAGACTGAACAGCGCCGCCGGCGCCTGCGGGGGCGGGTCGCGCGGGGGACCGAAAAGGCGCACCGGAGCGGCCCCGTGGCGCCGCGCCAGCGTCTCGAGGGCGGCCGCGGGCTCGGTGCCGTCGGCCAGCCCCACGCCGAACACCTGCACCGGAGTGCCGTCCTCGAACACCACGTAGTGGAACACGCCGCCAGCCTGAATCTCCGCCACGCCGTCGCCCCCGGACGCCCGAGCCGAGGCCGCCAGCCGCGCCGCGGCGATGGGCTCGCCGGCCTCCACCTCGGGGTCCAGCGTAGCCCACATCGCGCGCTGCTGGCCCTCGCTCACCTGATAGAACGCCACCTCGGCGCGCTCCCGCTCGCGCTCGGCGAACCGCACCACCGAGTCCACGCGCACCACCCGGCGCCCGCCGGGCTCGATCCGAGCCGCCGTGACCGGATCGCCGTCGCGGAGCATGATCACGTCGGTTTGCTCGCCGAGATGCAGGGACAGCACCGTGGGCAGCCGCGAGGCCCGCGCGATCTTGCCGTCGTTCAGGAGCGCCTGCAGGTCCACCCAGCGCAGCTTCGTGCGCGGGAGCAGGGCCTTCTGGTGCGGCATGGTATCGATCATGGAGAGACGGGATGTAGAAACCCGCCCGCGCGTCGGCAAGTCGGACGCGCGGGCGGGTCGCGGAGAGTTACTTCTCTGAGGGCGGACAGGACCGCCCCGAGTGGCCTCAGCCCGCGGCCTCGTTCGCGCCCGAACGGGCGAGATGCTCCACCAGCCGGCGCTCGAGGTGCGGCTTCGGCACCGCGCCAATGACGGTGTCGACGTGCTCTCCGTTGTGGAAGAAGAGGATGCTGGGAATGGAGCGCACGTTGAACTTGATCGCCGTGCGCTGGTTGGCGTCCACATCCAGCTTCCCGACCTTGACGCGCCCGTCGTACTCCTCGGCGAGTTGCGCCACCACCGGGGCCACCATGCGACAAGGGCCGCACCAGGCCGCCCAAAAATCCACCATCACCAGCCCTTCCCCACCCGCAATTTCGTCGTCGAAGTTGCCATCTGTGATTTCGACGACTCTACCGTTCTCCACGTTCTCCCCCTGGTCTGGGTGTGAGGCCCCGAAGCCTACCGCCGCTCGGACCCTCGTGTACATGCTCGGCGCTTGCTCACGTGCTATCAACTGCGCAACATCCGGGCAATCGTGCGGGCCCCGAATCGGGACCCTGCTACTTCACTGGTTACAAATACCCCGCATGTTCCCTTTGGATCACGTCGGCGTCGCCGTCGCCTCGCTCGACGAAGCGCGGGCGACGCTTCTCGAAATCGTCGGAGGACCCGCCTCCCCCGTCGAAGTCATCGAAGCCCAGGGCGTCCGAGTCCAGTTCCTCGGCGACGGCCCCGGCCGGCTCGAGCTCCTCGAGCCGACGGGCCCCGACACTCCCGTCGCACGCCACCTCGAGCGACGGGGTCCCGGCATCCACCACCTGGCGTACCGGGTCCCCGACCTGCCCGCCACGCTGCGCCGACTCGGGTCGGCCGGGGTCCTACTCGTGGACGAAACGCCGCGGCTCGGTGCCGGTGGCCATCTCGTGGCCTTCCTGCACCCCCGCTCCACCGTCGGCGTCCTCATCGAACTGATTCAGGATTCCTAGTGTACCGCCGCCCGCCAGTCGCGCGCGCTAGCGCCGCGACAACTCTCCCGTGTCGATCCGCTCCACCAGCCACCCGCCGTCGCGCGTCCGCACCAGCGTGAACGGCACCGCCACCGATCGCCCTCCCTGCTGCAGCGTCGTCATGATGTCCAACGCCTCGGTGACCCTGCCGGGCACCACCCGATCGCCCAGGATCGAGTAGTCCTGGTGCCGGAGCAGTGACGCCAGCGTGAACATGCGCTGCTCCACCGCGTCCCGGTCATCCCGGTCGGCGATGGGCCCATCGCGCGTGCCGAAGAGACGCCCGAGCGTACCCACATCTCGGGCGTTGACGGCCTGCAGGAAGCGTTCTACGACGAGGGAGGGGGCAACGGCATCCGGGCCGGGCGTCATCTCGCCCACGGAGACGGTCTGACTCACGCACCCCCCGGCGAAGGCCGCGAGCAGACAAACTGCTGGCACGCTGCTGCGCATGAACCTGGCTCTCTCTCCACGTGACTCACCCCACCCCGACCAGATTGGGCAAGCTTATGCGGGTGCGAGGCTCTCCGCAACGGCCTTCTGTGGCTCCGCCGCCTCGCCCGCCCGGAAGGTCAGACCGTCGCCCTCCGCGGAGACGTCCACGACCACGCTGTCGCCGTCGCCGAAGCGCCCCTCGAGCACTTCAAGCGCGAGCGGGTTCTGTACCAGCCGCTGGATCGCCCGCTTCAGCGGGCGCGCGCCGAACACCGGGTCGAATCCCTCGTCGGCGATGCGCGCCTTGGCGGCGTCGCTCACCGAGAGCGTGATCTCGCGGTCGGCGAGCAACGCGCCCAGGTGGCGCAACTGGATCTCGACGATGCGGCCGATCTGCTCGCGGCCCAGCGGCCGGAATACGATGACGTCGTCGATGCGGTTGAGGAACTCGGGCCGGAAGTGCCTGCGCATCTCGCCGCGCACGGCGTCCTCGACCTCGGCCCAGTCCTGGCTCATCGCGCGCTCCAGGATCATCGGGCTGCCCAGGTTCGAGGTCATGATGACGACGACGTTGCGGAAGTCCACGGTGCGCCCCTGGGAGTCCGTCAGGCGGCCGTCGTCCAGGATCTGGAGCAGCACGTTGAAGACGTCCGGGTGGGCCTTCTCGATCTCGTCGAACAGCACCACCGCGTAAGGGCGCCGGCGCACCGCCTCGGTGAGTTGGCCGCCCTCGTCGTAGCCGATGTAGCCGGGGGGCGCTCCGATCAGCCGAGCCACGGCGTGCCTTTCCATGTACTCGGACATGTCGATGCGCACCATCGCGTCCTGGTCGTCGAACAGGAACTCCGCCAGCGCGCGGGCGGTCTCGGTCTTGCCGACCCCGGTGGGGCCGAGGAAGATGAAGCTGCCGATGGGTCGGTTGGGGTCCTGCAAACCCGCGCGGCTTCGGCGCACGGCGTTGGCCACCGCTCCGACCGCCTCGTCCTGGCCGATCACGCGGGTGCCGAGGACGCCCTCCAGGTTGGTCAGCCTCTCGCGCTCGGACTCGAGCATCCGGGTCACGGGTATACCGGTCCAGCGCGACACGACATCGGCCACGTCTTCCGCTTCCACCTCTTCCTTCAGGAAACGCGACTCGGCCTGGGCCTCGTCCAGTCGCGCGGCCGCTTCCTCCAGCTCGGTCTCGCGCTGCGGGATCTCCCCGTACTGGATTTCGGCGGCGCGCGCGAGGTCGCCGGTGCGGGTGACCCGCTCCGCCTCGATGCGCAGCTCGTCGATGCGCCCCTTGAGGGTGCGGATATGGGTGATCTGGTCCTTCTCCGCCTGCCAGCGCGCCTTCATGGCCCCGGCGCGCTCGCGCAGCTCGGCCAGCTCCTGGTCGATGCGGTCGCGGCGCTCCACGGCACCGGCCTCCTCCTCCTTCTCCAGCGCCGTGCGCTCGATGTCGAGCTGCATGATGCGCCGCTCCACCTCGTCGATCTCCTGCGGCAGGGAGTCGATCTCGATGCGCAGGCGGCTGGCCGCCTCGTCCATCAGGTCGATGGCCTTGTCGGGCAGGAAACGCCCGCCGATGTAGCGATCGCTGAGCTTGGCCGCGGCGACGATGGCGCCGTCGGTGATGCGCACGCCGTGGTGCACCTCGTAGCGCTCCTTGAGGCCGCGCAGGATCGCCACCGTGTCCTCCACGGACGGCTCGCCCACGTACACCTGCTGGAAGCGCCGCTCCAGCGCCGCGTCCTTCTCGATGTGCTTGCGGTACTCGTCCAGCGTTGTGGCGCCGACGACCCTCAGCTCGCCGCGCGCGAGCGCCGGCTTGAGCATGTTGCCGGCGTCCACGGCGCCCTCGGCGGCGCCGGCCCCCACGATGGTGTGCAGCTCGTCCAGGAAGACCACGAAGCGGCCTTCGGCCTCGGTGATCTCCTTGAGCACCGCCTTGAAGCGCTCCTCGAACTCGCCGCGGTACTTGGCGCCGGCCAGGACCGCGCCGATGTCCAGCGCGATGAGCGTCTTGTGCTGGAGGGACTCGGGCACGTCGCCGCTCACGATGCGCTGGGCGAGGCCCTCCACGATGGCGGTCTTGCCCACGCCCGGCTCGCCGATCAGGACCGGGTTGTTCTTGGTGCGCCGGCTCAGCACCTGCACGACCCGGCGGATCTCCTCGTCGCGCCCGATGACGGGGTCCAGCTTGCCGTCGCGGGCGGCGTCGGTGAGGTCGCGGCTGAAGCGCTCCAGCGCGCGATACTTCCCTTCGGGATCCTGGTCGGTGACGCGGTGCGGGCCGCGCACCGCCTGGATCGCCTGACGCAGCGCGTCCGCGTCCGCGCCGCGCTCGGCCAGCAGTTCGCGGGTGTCCGACCCCACCGCGGCCAGGGCGATCAGCAGGTGCTCGGTGGACACGTACTCGTCCGCGAGGGAGCGAGCCTCCTCTTCGGCGGCGTCGAGAACCGCCGTCGTCTCGCGCCCCAGCGACGGCTGCACCGTACCGGACTGCTTGGGGAGGCGGTCCAAGCGCTCCAGCAGCGCGCGCCCGAGGTCGGGCACGTCCGCGCCTACCTTGCGCAGGACGGGCACGACGATGGTCTCGTCCTGCGCCATCAGCGCGCTGAGCAGATGGACGTCTTCCAGCGCGGGGTTGCCGCGCTTGCGGGCCTCGGTGGCGGCGGCCTGAAGGGCCTCGCCGGCCTTTATGGTCAGTCTATCCTGGTTCACCGACTCCCCCGTCGATGGGAGGTCGCCGCGGCCGGCTCGGCCACGGCGACCATCCATTCAAATGGGCGCGCGCTCGCGTGCGCGTCACCCCCCGGCCTGATTGGCAGGGCCGTCTCCCTGGCGCAGCGCGCTCAGGAAGCGTCGCCCTCGTCGCCCTCGTCGACCTCTTCGACCTCGATCTCGGTGCGCTGGGACGGCTCGCTGAGCGGCAGCTCCACGGACAGGATGCCGCCCGCCAGCTTGGCCTTCACGCCGTCGGCGTCCACCGCCTCGGGCAGGTGCACGGTGCGGCGGAAGCGGCCGCGCGGGAACTCGTCGCGCAGCAGGGTATCGACGTCCTCGTCGGCGCGCGCGGGCCACTCGCCGCTCACGATCACGGTCTTGCCCTCCAGCGCGACGTCCACCTGATCGCGCGCGAGCCCCGGCACGAGGACGTCCAGCGCGTAGCCCGCCGTGCTCTTGCGCAACGCAACCGACGGCCTGCACGAGAGCTGCACCACGGTCTGCTCGGCCATGCCCCCGAAATCTTCGATCACGCGGTTGACGGCGTCGCTGACGCTGTCCCACGGCTCACCCCAATCGAAACGCTTCTTCATTTGGTTCGCTCCCCTGCCTGTTCCGGCGTACCGGTCCCAACCAATCGGCGGCGCGCCACGTCTACAGAACGGACGCAGCGCCGGCGTCGCCTTCGCTTCGGGCAAGGGCCGTTCCGGCGCACCCTGCCGGAACGGCAGCACGTGCCGCCTGACGCCGGACGGCACATTTGGGGGCCCTCGCGCGTATACGGGGCGTCTCTGAAAAATCGGCCGCCGTCCGGCGCTCCCCCGAATCCCGGGTGTCATGAAGAATCTCGAGTTCCGAGCCGCCTTCGCGCTCGCCATCCTGGCTGTCTCCACCACCGCGACGCTCGACGCCCAGGCGCTCCGCACGGGCTACGGAGCGACCGTCGCTCGCTTCGGCGACGACATCGTGGTGGCCGAATCCAACAACCTGATCGGGCCCGCGGTCGTGTACGCGTACCGCCAGGGCGACGACGGCTGGGCCGAGGTCGGCCGCATCACGCCGTCCGACTGGCAGGAAGAGGACCGCTTCGGCTCCGCGCTGGCGGCCGGCGGCGACCTGCTCGTGATCTCCGCGCCCGGACAGGACGACGGGCGCGGCGCCGTCTACACCTTCCGGCGCGAAGGGGACGGACTGGCGCAAGCGGGCCGCGTGGCCTTCGCGGGTGCCGCCGACGGGGCGCGCATGGGCAGCGCGCTGGCGCTGGACGACGGCTCGCTGCTTGTGGCGGGGAGGGACGGCTCGGTGAGCGCGTTCACGTGGGCCGACGACGGCTGGGTGGGAGCCGGCTCCCTGAGCGCCGAGGACGTCGCCGACGGCGACAGGTTCGGCGCGTCGATGGCGGTCCTCGGGGACGTGGCGCTGGTGGGAGCGCCCGGCCAGGCGGCCGGCGAGACCCAGGGGGTAGGCGCGGTCTACGTGTTCACGCGCGAGGACGGCGCTTGGGTCGAGAGCGGCAAGCTCACGGTGCGCGCCTTGAGCGAGAACGCCGCGCTCGGCTCCACGGTGGCTCTGAACGGCCCCGACGAGGCGCTCGTGGCAGCGCCCAACCGCAACGGCACGGGCATGGTACTCATCTTCGCCCGCGACGCAGAGTCCGGCGCGTGGAACCCGGGCGGGGCGCTGGCGCCCTTCGCGCCCACGGGGCGGGATCGCTTCGGCGGCACCATCCACGCCGAGGGGAACCGCATCATGATCGGCGGCTCGCGCGCCAACGGCTTCCGCGGCGCGGTTTACGTGTTCGAGCGGGACGCCGACGGGGCGATCACGAAGGCGAGCATGTTCGGCCGCGAGGACGGCCTGCGCGGCACCGGCTTCGCCGGGTCGCTCTCGGTGGCGGGCGACGTGGCGGTGGTGGGCGCGCCCAGCGACGACAACGGCGCCGGCTCGGCGCTCGTGTTCGCGCGCGAGGGAGACGCCTGGAACGAGGTGGCGGTCCTGGCCAGCGAGCCGGAGAGCCTCGAGGCCGTCACCGGCGGCGAGGTGGCGTGCGCGAGCGGCGAGGCCGCGCTGTGGTCGTGCGAGCAGGTGGACCTGGTGTCCTTCCTGCCGGTGTCGGAGATCGGCGGCGGCCGGGGCATTCGTCTCAACGACGTGTGGGGTTGGACCGACGGCGAGACAAGCCGTGAATACGCCCTGGTCGGCCGTATCGACGGGCTGTCCATCGTGGACATCACCGACGCCGCCAACCCCACCTACGTCGGCGACCTGCCCATGACGCCGGGCTCCAACTCGGCCGCCTGGCGGGACATGAAGGTCTACGAGGACCACGTCTACGTGGTCGCCGACGGCGCCGGCCAGCACGGCATGCAGGTGCTCGACCTGCGCCAGATCCGCGACCTGGAAGCGTCGGACCTGCCGGTCACCTTCGAGCCCGACGTGCTCTACGAGAACATCGCGAGCGCGCACAACATCGTGATCAACGAGGGCTCGGGCTTCGCCTACATCGTGGGCGCCCGGGGCGGCGGCGAAACGTGCGGCGGCGGCCTCCACATCGTGGACATCCGCGACGCCTCGAACCCGACGTTCGTCGGCTGCTTCCAGGATCCGTCCACGGGCCGCGCCGGCACGGGCTACTCGCACGACGCCCAGTGCGTCATGTACGCCGGTCCGGACGAGGACCACGCGGGCAAGGAGATCTGCTTCGGCTCCAACGAGACCGCGCTCAGCATCGCGGACGTGAGCGACAAGGCGGCTCCGCTGGCCATTTCGCGCGCGGAGTACCCCAACGTCGGCTACACGCACCAGGCGTGGCTGACCGACGACCACCGCTACCTCTACATGGACGACGAGCTGGACGAGCTGCAGGGCAAGGTGGAGAACACCCGCACGCTCATCTGGGACGTGAGCGACCTGGACGACCCGCAATTGGTGAAGGAATACTTCGGGCCGACCAAGTCGATCGACCACAACCTCTACATCAAGGGCGACTACGCCTACGAATCCAACTACACCTCGGGGCTCCGCATCCTGGACATTTCGGATCCGGAGAACCCGCAGGAGGTGGGCTTCTTCGACACCGTGCCGTACGGCGGCGACCGCGCGGTGTTCGACGGCTCGTGGAGCACCTACCCCTACTTCGACAGCGGCACCATCGTGATCTCGGGCGGACGGCTGGGGATCTTCTTCCTGCGCAAGCAGGAGCCGGTTTCGTGAGCGATCGAGGCGCGCTGGCCGGGCGGGACGGCGTGCGCCCCGCGCCGGCCGGCCCCGGCCGGGGGGCCGCCCTGGCGGCGGCCCTGCTGCTGGCCGGCGCCGGTGCGTGCAGCTCGCCGGGCGTGGTGCCCACCGACGCCCGCCCGCCCGCCGACCGCGAGCTGGTGTGGGTCGCCGAACAGGGCGCCGCGACGGTCACCGCCGTTGACGCCCGCTCGCTGGAGGTGGTCCGCAGGATCGACCTGCAGGCGCTGGGATTCGGCGCCAACTCCAAGCCGCACCACGTCGCGACCGAGCCCGACGGGTCGGCCATCTACGTTTCGCTGATCGCCGAGAACCGGGTGGTCAAGCTGACTCCCGACGGCGAGCTGGAGGGCTCGGCGGAGTTCCAGGCGCCGGGGCTGATGGCGCTGGACCGGGCCGGCGGCGTGCTGTACGTGGGCCGGTCCATGGCGGCCGTGAACCCGCCGGCGCGGATCGGCGTCGTGCGGCGCGAGGACATGTCCATCGAGGAGATCGACGTGTTCTTCCCGCGCCCGCACGCGCTGGCGTACGATCAGCGCACCGGCACCGCGTACTCCTCGAGCCTGGGTGAAAACCGGCTCGCGGCGGTCCGCGACGAGGCTGCCGAGCTGATCGACCTCGCGGGCCCGACGCACGCCGTGGTGCAGATCACCGTGTCACCCACGCAGCCGCTACTGGCTGCCACCGGGCAGCTCTCCGGAGACGTGATGTTCTTCCGCGTGGACGACGCGGACCGGCCCACGCCGTCGGGCGTGGTGCACGTGGGCGGCGAGCCGTGGCACGCGTCGTTCTCGCCCGACGGACGCACGCTGTGGGTGCCGTCCAAGCGCGGAGGCGTGGTGCACGTGATCGACGTCGGCACCCAGCGCATCGTGGGCGAGGTGCGTCACCCCGCGCTCGCGCAGCCGCACGGCTCGGTGGTTTCGGCCGACGGCCGGCGCGTGTTCGTGAGCGCCAACAACACCGACGGCGACTGGGCGCCCGCGGGCGCCGCGGCGAACGCCGGCGCGCTGGTGGTGATAGACGCCGCCAGCCGCACGGTGGAGCGCGCCATACCCATCGGCGCGAACGCGGCGGGCGTTGCCACGGGCCTGCGGCGCTAGTGTGCCGGCGCGGAAGTCCCGTGTGCACCGAGGCGCGTGATGCGCCCGCGGGGCAAGGCGGAACGACGCGCCGTAGCCG
>JBDLIA010000087.1 GCA_039715185.1 Gemmatimonadota bacterium | reverse complement strand
TCGGGGCGGCCGGATTCGAACCGGCGACCCCCTGCTCCCAAAGCAGGTGCGCTACCGGACTGCGCCACGCCCCGTGTAAGGCTTTACGCCGTTTTTGGCGTCTTGCGATTCGGCGTTGCCTCCTCACAACGCCAAAGATGACACGCTTGGCTGGCCCCTCCCTGCTCCGCCGCCACCAAGTCTAAGGCCCCGCACGCGGGGACAGAAGGGACACAGCGAACCCGTCCGCATTGAGATGACCACCTGGGCCCCTCCACCCACGTCAAACACGAGGATGGCGGTGCCGAACAGGTTCGCTCTCAGGCGTAGGTCGTAGATGGAGAATGTCAAGGTGACCCCTCAGCGCCGCCCGCTAGGCACTCACGCCCGCCAGGACGATCGGAGCGACGGCGCCGACCAGCCACTAAACAAGCCCACGTCGAGCCCAGTTTCGGCGCCTGGGCTGTCAACCGGACGCCGCGGTGACCCAGGCGTGTCTATTTGCAGACATCCTCGTCGAGCCGGAGGAATCGAGCAGCGTTGTTGCAGAGGATATCCTTCTTCTGCTGCTCGTTCAGGAAATCGGCTTCGATGATGGCGTCAATGCCTTCGCTTAGACGACCGTCCGAGCCAAAGAGAATTCGATCGCCGAAACCCGCCTGGACGAGGCGCCTCAGGAAGGAGTGGTACTCGGCCCGGGGGAACAACTCTGTGTATTGGAGGAGCCCCACCTCCGCGTAAACCTGGGGATGCTGGTGGAGCATGAACACCATCTCGTCGGCCAGCGGCCAGCCCGCGTGCATGACGGCGACCCGTAGGCCGGGGTGCCGCAACAAGGCCTCTTCCAGAAGCAGAGGGTTCCCTGCGGTGGCACGGTAATCTGGAACGGCGAGATCCCCTATTCCGCCACCGTAGTTGGTCCCGGGGACGCCCGGTCCCATGTGGATGAACACGGGGAGGTCGTACTCCTCCGCAAGGGCGAGGTACGGCTCGAGTGCGGGATCCGACGGCGTCAGACCGAGGAACTGCGTCGCGATCTCCCCTAGCGCTTTCACGCGACCCGACTCGATATCGCCCCGCAGACGATCGAGGTCCGGCCAGTCTTCCCCGTTCTCGAAGCAGGGGCGGCCCCACATGACCGCCAAGCCATTGACGCATGGGAAGAGAAGGCTGGGGAGTACGCCGATCCGCCTCTCGACTTCCGGTGTCCAAGCAAACAGCACGTCGGGAACGCCGTTCAGGACGGCGAACCGGACGTTCAGGCTATCCATCGAGTCCAGCCGGGACTGAAGGCTCGCCGCGAACTCCTCGACCGGCCCCGAACTCATCGGGGCGTGCAAATGCACGTCGATAACGGGCGGCCGCGCACCGGCGGACTGAGCGGACGTGGAGAAGGGGACAGACGAGATCAGAGCAGCAATCGCCCACGTGCGAGTGGTCATGACTTCTCTCTTGAGACGGCCACGCTCACCTCCTCTTCGCGTCCGAAACCCGGATTCCACGACGTCTGGCAGCAGGCAGTGCAAGCCTAACGGCCGGTTGGAGCCCGATCAATCGCCTTCCAGCCCGCTAATCGCCACGGCGCCTGCGCGCCGGGGATCCGCGGCAGCCCGTAGACCCTCAGAGGGAGACCACGAGGCGACGCCGACTCCGCCGAAGTACATGGAGAGGTCGTCGAAGCTCCGCCACGGCATACCCACTTCCAGGCGCGGGATTCCAGGCTCCGACACGACCCCCGGCCCTTCGTCGGTCGCCTCGATGTGGAGGCGCGGGTGGTCGACGGCCTCTTGCAGGGTCATCCCCGCAGAGGCGTGGTTGGTGAGCACCTGCAGCATCGCCGTCGGGATGCGGTCGCCGCCCGGCGTGCCGATGGCGATGACCTCACCGTCCTCGTCCCATGCCACGCTGGGCGCCATGTTCGACACCAGGCGGGAGCCCACCGGCCAGGCGTGGAGCCCACGTCGATTGAGCTCGATCTCCCCCAGGCAGTTGTTCAGCCACAGGCCCGTCCCCGGAGTCATGACCCCGGAACCGTAACCCGCCGACAGGGTGATCGAGCACGCCAGCCCGCTGGCGTCGACCGCGGAAGTGTGGATGGTGGACGGCGAGCAGAACGCCAGGCGCAGCTCTTCGATGGCGGCCTCCACGTCTGCGCGCGTGTCCACGCGTTCTCGCCTGAAGCCCAGGACGCGGGTCTGGACGTCGACCAGGTGGGCGACATCCCGTTCGGTCCACGGGTCGGAAGGCCGCCCGTCCATCGACCCCAACATGGCGCAGAGCACGACCCCTCCGATGGCCGGGGGCGGATTCGTAGCTACGCGCCAGGAGCCGATCCGGCCGACCAGGGGCTGCCGAATGATGGGCCGATACTCGGCCAGGTCCTCCAGCGTGATCAGGCCCCCGTTTTGGCCCATGTCCGCCGCGATCACGTGACCTATGTCGCCTGTGTAGAACTCCTCGACGCCGTTGCGGGCGATCAGCTCCAGGCTTCCCGCGAGGTGGTCGACCCGGATCCGGTCTCCCTGGTCCTTGAGCCGGCCATCCGAATCGTGCAGCGCTGCATGGCTATCCGGATGCCAGCCGAACACGTCGACGCCGGCGTACTCCAGGTAGTGGCGTGCGGCCGGGGACAGCGGGAACCCTTCCGTGGCGATGTCGATGGCCGGCTCCAGGACCTCGCTCCACGGCACCCGCCCGAAGCGCTCGGACGCGGCGGCCAGCGCCGCGGGGCCTCCGGGCGTGCCCACGGAGCCGTGGCCGACGTGCATCGTTACTCCGCCGCCGTACCCGATGAAGACCTTCGTCGTCCCTTCCCCCAACCGCTCGGGGGGGAGGCCGCGCCCCGGCATGGCTATGTAGCCATCGATGATGACGGGGACCCCATCGGGTTGCCAGACCGTGACGAATCCGCCGGCGCCGGGCCCACAGATGCCCGGCTCGGCGATGGCTCCCACCCACGCGGCCGCGATGGCGGCGTCGACGGCGTTTCCGCCGACGCTCGCGATTCTTGCTCCCGCGTCCGACGCGAGGTTGGTGCTCGAGGCGATGGCCACCCCGATCGAGGACCTGGACATCTGCAGAGATTAGACCGGAGACCGAGCGGAGTCCATCCCTCGGTGCACCGCAGCGCCCGACGGCCACGTCACAGTCCCGCCGCGCCGGGCGTTTTCCTCTTGCAGCGCCATCCCGCCCGCCCGGATACCGGCACCGACCGGCGCGCCCACACCACCAGGACCGCGCGTATGCACGGATCCCCCAGGGTCCTCAAAGCGGCGGTGCTCGCCGCGTCGCTGGCTGTTCTCCTCGTGACGCACGCCAAGCCCGCGGCCGCGCAGATGTCCGGCCGCGTCTTCGGCATGGTGGTATCCGAGGACGGATCGCCGATCCCCGGCGCGCTCGTCGCGATCGCGGGCCTACCTTTGCGTGGCGTCACCGCCCAGAACGGCCGATTCGTGCTCGTGGGGGTACCGGTCGGCCCGCGCGACGTGCGGATATCTCTGCTCGGCCACCGTTCCGTCACGCTGTCAGAGGTGCGCATTTCCGCGGGTCGGGGCGCGGATCTCGGGCGCGTCGTGCTCATCCCGGCGCCCGTCCAGGTGGAAGGCATCACCGTCGAGGCGGACGCCGTCCCGCTGATCGAGCCCGAGCGCTCCGTCTCGCACGAGGTTGTCATCGGCAGGGATCTGCGCGAGCTGCCCATCGACGCCATCGAGGAAGCGATCGAGCTCGCGGCGGGCGTCACCGACGGACACTTCCGCGGCGGACGCATCGGACAGGAGTCCTACGTCATCGACGGGGTCGAGCTGAAGAACCAACTCGAAGCGTCGAGTCGCGGGCTCGGGCTCGAGTTTTCGCCTACGTCCCTGCAAGAGGTCGATGTCGTCACGGGCGGCTTCGGGGCAGAGTACGGGTCCGCCCTGTCCGGCGTCGTGCGCTACGCCACCAGGCGCGGCAATCCCGACCGCTGGGAAGGACGCGTTTCGGCGCTCAGCGATCACTGGGCGCCGTCGTCGCTTCTTACCGGCTTCACGGGGGTGTCTGCCTCGGCTGGCGGACCCGTTTCCGAAGCTGGAACCTCGCTCTTCGTCGACCTGCTGCTGCAAGGCGAGCTGGACGCCGGGCCTCGCAGCCGGGGGTTGACCTGCCTGTCGCCGAGTGAGGCCGAACCCTCCGTTGCCACCGCCTTGCGGCAGGTGCGCGACGACCCGGAACTGGCGGCTTTCTCCTGCCCGTTCGAATCGGACCGGCTGCCCTTTCAGACCGGCGACAAGCTGATCGCTTTCGTGCGAGTCGATCAGCCGATCGGCTCCACGACCAACCTCTCGGTCTCGCTCCTGCGCAACCGACGCCAGCGCCTCCTCTATACGCCCGAGTTCAAGTACAACGATCGGTTCCAGTTGGGCCAACGCGTGCGCGGGACCATGGGGCTCGCGAGCCTGACCTGGGCCCGGTCCTACGCCTCGTGGGCGGCCAACGCGACCGCCCGCGGGTACGGCGTTCGCATCGACCGCGGCCTTGGCGCCGTGGATCTGGGCGCGCTGGAAGATGGAGCGGAGGTCGGCGGGTTCAGGCCGACCGGGTTCGACTTCATCGGCGAGGACTTCGTCCGCTCGCCGATCGACGACCAGCTAGCCGACGGCGGAGGCGTACCGGGGTACGTCGCGCCGGGAGGGGCAACGGGCTCCCCGTTCGGCCCCGCCGCCGAGGGCCTGTTCTTCACCACGGGAACACCCGAGTTGGCCAACTGGACGCGGTCGGACATGGGCGGCGTGGACGTCACGGGCGAGATCGTCGCCGCGCAGGGCAGCTCGCTGCGCGCGGGAGTCAGCGCGAAGCTGTTTCGGGTCGAGCTCTACGAGCGCACTCGAGCCCACCTGGCAGGGTCGTCCCCGACCTTCGCGCGCTTCTTCCCCCGCATTCTGACAGGCTTCGTCGAGGGCAGGCTCGAATCCGAGGATGGCATCACGGTGCACATGGGAGGGCGCGTCGAGGCGTTCCGGCCCGGACTCACCTTCCTTTCGGATCGCGCCGATCCCGGAGCGCCGGTGCTGGAGACGAACTGGCAGCGGAGCTTCAGTCCGCGCATCGCGTTGGCGGGTCCGATTCCCGGGACCGATCGTCGAACCGCCTTCCGGTTGTCCTACGGGATCGTCACCCAACCTCCGGATTTCCGCTTCTTTTTCGACACGGCGCTCGGCGACTCGTTGCGCACCGACATTCGCGTGCAGGGCAATCCCGAGCTGACTTTCGAGCGCGGAACCGCATACGAGTTCGGCTTGGACCACCTCTTCGGGGAGTCGTTTGCCATCGCCCTCACGGGCTTTCGCAAGGAGCTTGGAAATCTCGCCACCGGTGACCTGCGTTTCGGAGGAGAGGGCCCGCGGCGCTTCACCACCGGGGACTTCGGCACGGTGAACGGGGTGGAAGTCGGCGTGCGTGCGCGCTGGGACAGCGGCCGACTGAGCGCCGGATACGCTCTCCAGAAAGCCGAGGGCGTATCCACCGGCGTGCTGGGCGGAGACGAGATCGACGCCGATGCCGGGCGCGTGGAGACGCCGCTCGCGTTCGACCGGCGCCACGCGCTGGACGTGGCGGCATACCTGGGCCGTGCCAACGGCGAGCGCGCCCGACCCTGGGGGGGAGCGATCTTCCTGCAGGCCCGCAGCGGCACGCCGATCCAGTTCGCGGAGCAGGACACCGCGCGTGCAGACGGCGCGTTCCTTCCCTGGAGCGCCGATCTGCGCGCCCGAGCCTCGTGGACCCTGGCCGAAGCCGCACTCTGCGCCGGCTGCGCATGGCGCGTATTCGCCGAGGGCCGGAATCTGCTCGCGCGTGACGACGTGCTCGCCGTGCGGCGCTCCACGGGTACGATATCGCCATCGACGGCCGAGGTGTTCGGCCCGCTCGGCGAGACCCTCGCCGATCCCATCCCGAGAGAATCGCCCCGCTATAGCGACCTCGGCGACCTGAACGCTGACGGTATCATCGACTCGGGCGAGTACGCGCGCGTTCGTCTCGCCGCGTCCCTGGACCGCTTCGATCCGAGCCTGTTCTTCGGGGAGCCGCTGCAGGTCCGGCTCGGCCTCGAGGTGACCTTCTGATGCTTCCGTACCGGCCCGGTCGAGGAGCCCATCGGGGGCGTCGGCTCTGCGCCGTGGCAGCCGTGCTCGGGGCGGCGGGAGGATCTGCCGCCTGCCGGGAGGCACCGGCGCCGTTCGACGCCAGGGACAGAGGTCCCGAAGCCTCGGGCACGGCCCGCTTGACGTTTTCGCCCGGGGACGAGCACGCGCCGACGTGGACCCCGGACGGCGCCCGCATCGTCTACACGTCCCCCGGCTTCGACCTCCTGCCCAGAACCGACGGCGTCCTGCTGTCGATCCCGGCCGGAGGGGGCGTGGCCGAACCGCTGCTCCCGGAGATCCAGATCGGTACCGTCAACCCGGGGGTGCTGGTGGCGCCGGCGCTGGACGGCGCCGGTGGGCGCGTGGCCTTTCTCCAGATCCAACGCGTGCTGGCCGGGACGGCGTGCGTACCGCCTCCCGAGCCGGTCGAGTGCGACGGGGCCTTCACGGAGTTCGCGCCGATGCTGCTGCAGGCGCGTTTGCGGGTCCGCGATCTGGGGAGTGCCGCCCCGCCGGAAAGCGAGCCGGCGGTGGAACTGAGGCCAGAGGGCTTCAGGGTAGACCTGACCCGCGGCCCCGCGGGCGTGGGCGTGAGAGAGTTTCGGGATCTTCCGTTCCAGCGCGTGCTGCGCGCGGATGGCGTCTACGCGCTTGGGCCGTCCTGGGGTCCCGGCGGCGCGCTGGTGTTCAGCGACGGCCGGGCGCTTTACACGTGGACTCCCGGCGGAGGCGATCCAGTGGCCCTGCCGGGCGGCGAGGACGGAATCTCGCCTGCGTGGAGTCCGAACGGGGAGTGGATCGCGTTCACCCGCGCTCCCCTCGGCGACTCGACGCTGGTCACCTGCACCCAGTCCGGGGCCTTCGGCGTGTTCTGCGTCATGGAGCAGACGCTCTACGAGCCGGTCGAGCCGTCGGTAGCCTTGGCTCGCGCCGACGGCTCGGAATTCCGCGAGCTCGTGCTCGGTCGGGAGCCGGCGTGGTCGCCGGACGGTGAACGCGTGTTCTACGTGACCTCGGGCGGCATCCGATCCGTGGCCGTGGATGGGACCGGGGACGCCCCCGTGCCGGAGACGTCCGGCGGTCGGGAGCCGGCGGTATCGCCCGACGGCGCCCTGCTCGCGTTCACCCGTCCATCCGGGGGTGGCTTCGACCTATGGATCACGCCGGTCCCGTGACGAATCGGCCCGAACGTCTGAGCGTCGGCGCGATCTGTCTGGCCGCGCTCGCCTGCGGTGATCCGGTGCTCGTGCTGGGAGACAATCCGGGCATCATGCGCCGCGTGGCCGGCGTTCCGGAGTCGGCGGGCAGCTCGGTGGGCGCCTCCGCCCTCGATAGCCAACTAGCCGAGCCACGCGGCCTCGCCGTGGACGGGAACGATGTCGTGTACGTGGCATCCACGGCGTCGCGCATGGTGCAGCGCTTCGCCGTCGGCGGCGCTCTCGAGGTTGTCGCCCGCACCTCGAGTTGCGCCAACGACGTGTGCGTGGCGCGCCCGGTCGCGGTGCTGCCGGATGGTCTCGGCGGGCTCTACGTCGCCGACATCGGGGCGCACGCGGTGTTTCTGCTCGATCTGTCCAGCGGGACTCTCACGCTCATAGCGGGGACGGGCGTGCAGGGCACGGCGGCGGACGGCTCGGTGGCGGCCGCGTCTCCGCTGTCCGTGCCGAGCGGGTTGGCGCTCGACGCGAGCGGGCGACCGTACTTCGCGGAGGCCGGCTCGGGGCGGGTTCGGCGAGTGGAGTCGGACGGCACGCTGGTGACGGTCGCCGGCTCGGGCCGGAGGGGCTCCGAGGGAGACGGCGGGCCCGCGACCGAAGCGAGCCTGGGGGCGCCCGCCGGCCTGGCCCTCGACGGCGACGTGCTCTACGTGGCCGACCGCGCGGAGCACCGGATCCGAGCCGTCGACCTCGCAACGGGAACCATCCGGACGATCGCCGGCAACGGCACCCCCGGGTTCTCCGGCGACGGTGGGCCAGCCATCGCGGCCTCGCTCGACTCGCCCAGCGGCATCGCCGTGGCCGACGCCGGGAGCACCCTGTTCATCGCGGACTCCGATAACAACCGGGTACGCAGGGTGTCTGTCTCCGGCGGCGGAATCGACACTTTCGCTGGTACCGGGTCTGCGGAGTTTACCGCTGAGTTGGAAGCCGCCGGCGTCACGCCGGTCGCAGCGCCGGCCGCGGTCGCCACGGATACCCGCGGCGGGCTCTTCATCGCGGCCAGCGGTCACCACATCGTTTGGCGAACGACCATCGAACGCTAGTGAGGCGCGCGACGGCTAGCCCAGCAGCGCCCGGAATGCTCGCCCCCTGTGGCTGCGGGCGTCCTTCTCGGCGTCGGACAGCTCCGCCATGGTGCGGCCGTCCTCCAGTAGGAAGAGCGGATCAAACCCGAAACCGCCAGCTCCGCTCGGCTCCCATGCGATGGAACCGCGGCAGGTGCCGAGCGAGGCTCGGGTCTCGCCGCCCGGGCCGGCCAGCACCGTGGCGCACACGTAGTAGGCGCCTCGTTCTCCGCCGGGTACATCGCGCAACAGGCGCAGCAGCGTCCGGTTGTTGGCGTCGTCCACCCCGGCGCCCGTTTCGACGCCTTCGTCCAGGGCCAGCCGCTTGGTGCGCACCCCCGGCCGTCCCCCGAGCGCGTCCACCCGCAGCCCCGAATCATCGGCCACGACCCGGCGGCCCGTCCGTTCGACGAAATGCCTCGCCTTGGCGACGGCGTTGCCGATGAAGGTCGGCCGGCCCTCGAGCTCATCCTCCACGGGGTCGGGTGGTATTCCGGCTTCGGCCAGGGACTCGAGCGGGATGCCCGGTAGGATCCGCCGGATCTCGGCGAGCTTGTGCGCGCTGCGCGTCGCCACGAGGAGAGGACCCTCGCCGGCGGGATCGCTCAAGGCCTGAGATGCGCGATCAGGGAGAACCGTCCGAGAGAGCGCGTCTCTGCGCCGCGAGAAGCTCGCGTATCCCGTCCAGGCCGAGATCGAGCATGACGTCCAGCTCCTGCCTCGAAAAGGCCACCTGCTCGCCCGTCCCCTGAACCTCGACGATCCCGCCCGACTCCAGCCCCACGAGGTTCAAGTCGACGTCCGCGGCGGAGTCCTCGACGTACTCCAGGTCCAGGCGTACTTCTCCGTCGACCACGCCCACGCTCACCGCAGCCACCAGCTCGCGCATGGGCGAGCGCGCCGCGAGCCCTTCCGCGACGAGCCACTCGCACGCCCTTGCCAGCGCCACCGCCGCGCCGGTGATGGCTGCGGTGCGAGTGCCGCCATCGGCGCCCAAAACGTCGCAGTCGACGATGATCTGTCGCTCCCCCAGGGCCTCCAGATCCACGGCGGTCCGGAGCGAGCGGCCGATGAGACGTTGGATCTCCTGGGTGCGGCCCCGCGGCACGGCGCGCTCGCGGCTGGTCCTCCGGTGCGTGGAGCGCGGCAGCATCGCGTATTCGGCGGTGACCCAACCGAGCCCCGCGCCTCTGCGCCACCGCGGCACCTCCTCGGACACGCTCGCCGCGCACAGCACCGCGGTGTCTCCGAACCGGATCAGGCAGGAACCCTCCGCGTAGGGCGCGGCGTCGAGCTCCAGGGTCACCTCCCTCAGCGCCTCCGCGCGGCGCCCGCCGGGCCGGCTCACGAGGAGTCCCCGCCGAGCCGCCTGGCCAGACCGGTCGTCGAGTACCCCTCCACCGCGGGATGCACACGCACCACGCCTCCCGCGGCCTCGACCTCGGCTCTGCCCACTATGTCCTCCGGTGCGTAGTCCCCGCCCTTGATCAGCACGTCCGGCAGCAGGCGAGCGATCAACTCGCGCGGCGTATCCTCCTCGAACACGCACACCGCGTCCACGCACTCCAGGCTCGCCAGTACCAGCGCCCGGTCCTCCTGCTGCACGATGGGCCGCTCGGCTCCCTTGAGGCGGCGCACGGACGCGTCCGCGTTGAGCCCTACCACCAGAACGTCCCCCAGCGAGCGCGCGGCGAACAGGTATTCCACGTGCCCGCGATGAAGCAGGTCGAAGCACCCATTGGTAAAGACCACCCGTTCGGCGCGCGGCCTGCCGTAGCGTTCCAGAAGCGCGTCCCTGTCGAGAATCTTTCCGCGCGGGTCGCGCGGCGCGCCGCCGGCGCTCACGCCCTCGTCCATTCGGTCGCCGCGTCCCGGGCCGCGTGCGCGCGCAGGTCTGCCAGTATGGCTCCGCCGCCGTCCCGCAGCAGCCGCTCGGCGAGCTCCTCGCCTAGCGCCTCGGCGTCCCCTGGGAGCCCCTCCCCTTCCCCGCGCACGAGGCGCCGCCCGTCGAGCGACGCGATGAGTCCGTGCAGCGCCAGACGCCCGCTCACCACGGTGGCCAACGCGCCTATCGGTATCTGGCAACCGCCCTCGAGTCGGCGCAGCAGCGAGCGCTCCGCGGCGGTGGCCCGCTCGGTCGGGTCATGGGTGAGCGGCGCGAGCAGGGCGCGGGTGGGCTCATCGCGCTCCCGGCAGGACACCGCGAGCGCACCCTGGCCCACCGCGGGCAGCCACGCGGGGACGTCGAGAAGCTCGTCGATGCGGTCCGCCCGACCGAGCCGTCGCAACCCCGCGGCGGCGAGCACGACCGCATCCACCTCGCCCGACGCGACCTTGGCGAGCCGGGTGTCCACGTTGCCGCGGATGTCGGGGGTGGCCAAATCGGGCCGCGCCGCGAGGAGAAGCGCGCGCCTGCGCAGAGAGCTGGTGGCGACGCGCGCGCCGCTCGGGAGATCCGCCAGGTTGCCAGGCACGCTCGGCGCGGTCACCAGCGCGTCGGAGGGATCTTCCCGCGGCAGTATCGCGCCCAGCGCGAGGCCTTCTTCCAGACGAGTAGGCAGGTCCTTCAGCGAGTGCACCGCGCCGTCCGCACGCCCGTCCAGGACCGCCGTGTCCACCTCCCTGGTGAACAGCCCGCGATCGCCGATCATCGCGAGCGGGAGATCGGTGACCCGGTCCCCGGTCGTCTTCACGACGTGGATCTGCACGATCAGGCCGGCGTGGGAGTTACGCAGCAGTCCCGCGACGTGCTCGGCCTGCCAGAGCGCCAGCGAGCTCCCCCGCGAGGCGAGGCGGAAGGGGCGCTCTGCGCTGGTGAGTGCCGGCTCTTCCCCTCCTACCACTGAGACTGGGCTCCGTCGATGATGCGCTGGACGATGACCTCGATCGCCGCCCTACGGCCGTCCTCCGCGCTCTCGGACTCGCGCTGCCACACGCCCTCGCCCGTCACGCCCCCGTCCTCCCAGAGGATGACGTTGCGAGAGATGTCCACGATCTCGATCTGGACGCCCAGCACGGTGCGGTTTTCGGCCACGTCGACCGTTTGCCCGGCGGCGCTCGGCGAATACGTCTGCGTGCCGTCCTCGTAGCGCTGGATGCGCCCGCGCACGATGGCGTCCGCCTGGTCCTCGGCGGCGATGCGCACGCCGAGCGCCCCCGGCAGCCGGTCGAGCATCTCCTCCCGCAGCTCGCGTGGGAGCTCCACCTGCGAGACGCTTCGGTCCAGATCGAACACCTCGATGTAGAGCGTGCGAACGTTCGGCGGGAAGCCGCCTCCTCCCTGAAAGCCGTAGCACGCGGACACGAGAAAGCCCGCGAGGCAAGCCGTCGCGGCGGCGGCGAGGCGCCTAGAGCGCCGGGTCCCAGGTCTCATCCGGATGTCCCTCCACGTCCTGGATGTCGGTCACGTCGATGCTCAGTTCCACGAACGCCGGCCAGTCCCGGTAGCGCACGCTGGACGGTCGACCGTCGGCGCCGATCGATCGTACCTCCACCGTCATGCGGCCGCCCGCGTCGTCGGTCCACTCGGCCTGCACGACCGACCCGCCCGAGACCTCGTAGACCCAACGTTCCTCTCCGCGTCGGTACACGAGCCGGGTGACGGCGTCCTCCTCCAGGTGCGACTCGGTCAGCGCCGCGTCGAGAGGCCGGCGCAGCACTCCCAGCACGCCCCAGAAGAGCTCGGGCGGCGGGAGTGGCGCGGAGCCCACCCCCGGCGGTAGGAGCAGCTCGTCTCCGACCAGGGCGGCCGCGAGGAAGAACTCGCCGCGCGGACCGAACAGGTCCAGGCGGGCGTGCTCCGGTGTGCCGACCCGGGCCGCGCCCTCCCCCGCGAACCTCGCGTCGGCCTCGCGCAGCGACCACGAGAACGCGGCCGTGTAGGAGCCGGTCAGCGCGGTGCCGTCGAGCGCGGCCTGCTCCAGAGCCGCGTCCGGCGCCGGGGCCTGCGGCTGGCCGGCGCCCGAACACGCGGCGGCCGCCGCCGCGGCAAACAGCCCCCCAAGCAGGCGGGCCCCTCGGCCAGCGCCGACGGGGCCCGCAGCGGGACGAGCGACGGACGGGCGCGCGTCTAGAAGTTGAAGCCGAAGAAGAAGTCCACGAAGGTGTCGTCGAACTCTTCGCCCGCATCGAAACGGACCGGCGGATCGTTGTCGCCGATCCGGAAGCGTCGGCCAACGTCCCAGCGCAGCACCAGCGCGCCTCCCAGTGATGTCCTCAGTCCGAGTCCGTAGCTGCCCCACGTCCCCTCCGGATCAAGACCTTCTACCCAGCTCTGACCGATGTCGGTGAAGAATCCGCCCTGCACCCCCGGCAGCCGTATCGTTCCGAACGGGAAGCCGAGCGCGACGCCGTCGAGGATGGGGAAGCGCCATTCCTGATTCAAGAGCCACACCCGCGACCCGGCCATGGAGAAACGCGGATACCCCCGCATTTGATGGGGGCCTCCGAGGATCGCCCGACCGGGGATCTCCCCGTCGCTGAAGTAGGCGTACCCCCGTAGCGCCCACGCGCTCCGCAGCGACGTGCGCAGGTAGCGGCGGTAATCCAGGATCACCGAATAGTTCTCGCCGACGGCGCTGCGCGTCACCTCGTTCTCCGTGACGTCGCTTATCGTGGTGCACGAGAAGCAGGACGTCAGACCGAATGAAATCGCGTAGCGTTCGCCGTCGATGGGGCCCGTCGGCAGCCACAGCGTGTTGTCTTTGACGTAGGACAGCACGTTGGTCGTGAGGAGGCCCTGACGGGTCAGGTTGCGGATATCCGGTTGCGTGTTCCGCCTGGTCAGTCCCAGGTCGAAGATGTCCGGGCGATCCACGCGCCGGCTCTGCTCGATCCCCACCTGCAACTCCACGCGGGAGAACTTGGAGAACGGGTAGGCGGCGATGAAGAAGCCGCCGTACGCGTCCTCCTCGAACAGGTTCAGGGAGACGTCCTGGAAGAGCCCGCTGAACCGGAAGATACCCCCTCCGAAGTTCAGCCGATGCGCCAGGTTCAGATACAGGAGGCTGCCGCTGAAGCGATCGATGAAATCCCCGAAATCATCGGATTGGACCGCCGACACCCCGCCGAACAGGATGTGGTCGCCCAGCATGTCCGTGAGCAGGAACTGCGCGCCCTGCGCCGCCCCGAGCCCGGGCGCGACGAAACCCGATCCTCCCGCGAAATCCAGCGCGATGGACGACAGCGACCGATACGGCCTCTGCTCCGCTGCTTCAACCGCGGGAGCCTCCAGATCATCCCACGCCCACCCAATGGGCAGCCCGTCCGCTGCGCCGTCCTCCGGCGCCGTTGGCTCCCCCTCGGAGGAACCG
>JBDLIA010000086.1 GCA_039715185.1 Gemmatimonadota bacterium | reverse complement strand
GAACCTGGTGCTGCTGTGCCGCAGGCATCACCGCGCTGTGCACGAGGGTCGCGCGATGGTGTGCCGGGGCGCCGACGACGCGGTCGCCTTCTTCATGCCCGACGGGCGGGTGCTGCACGACGCGCCGCAGGTGGCGCGCAACGGGGGCGGCAACGCCGCCAGCAACGGTCGCGCGGGCGCCGTCCAGCTCGCCGACCTGCGGCTCGATCGGCCTTCGTGGCGCAACGGCGCGTCCCGGTGGGTGCGCTACCGGGACGTCCCGTGGGCGGTCGAGGTCCGGGCGCTGGAGGCCGTCGATGGGACGGGCTAGACGCAGGCCTCCCGGCGCTCACGCACCGGCGGAGGTCGAGCCCCCGGAGTACGAGGTTGACGCGTACCGGATACCGTGTTGACACCACGACGCTAACCGTCCAGCCAGACCCGTCGGCGTCCCGGTCGGCGGCATCACCATCGGGGACAGTCACCATGACCCACCAACGACACATCGTACCGAAGGGGACCGCCGCGCTCGCCCTCGTCGCTGTAGCCGGCCTGACGCAGGCCGCGACGACCCTCGAACTCCGCGCCCAGAGTCTTCACGACGCGCCTCGGTTGGATTCGGAGGTCGGCTTGGAGCTGATCCGGCCGGTGTTCGATGGCCTGGACACCAACGCCCTGACGTTCTCGGGGCAGGCTAGCCTGAGGTGGAAGGTCACCGACAAGGTCGCCGTCTTGGCCGACCTGCCGTTCACCCGGCTGTCGACGCCGGTTCCGGTCACAGGCTTCGGCGAAGCCAGGTCCGGTGCCAGGTTGGGCAACCCGCTCCTGGGCTTCCGGTACCGGGCCGCCGACTCCGCGACGGCGATCGACGTGGCTGTGCGGCTGCCCATCGATCTCCAGACGGGTGACAACTTTCCCGAGACGGTGGGCGCCTTCGGCGACTTCGACAGATGGGAAGCCTACATGCCCGACCTGCTGTCGGTGATCGCTCGCGCCTCCGGCGAATGGGACATCACCGAGAAGGTAGTGGGGCGTTTCTCTCTGGGAGGAGTGTTGAGCACGACGGACCTCGGCTCCTTCGGAAGCGGCGGGTCGGCGTATTCCATGACCTACGGCGGTGGCGTCAGCGCCGACGTGGGTCCGGTTACGCTCACTCCCGGCTTCACGGGGCGGCTGCGCCTCGACGCGGGGAGCGCCGACCTGGCCCAGCGAACGGTGCACCAGTTCGCGCTGGGGGTCCTCTACGATGCTGTCCGCGCCCGCCCCTACGTGCGCCTGCGCGTGCCCATCGACGAGGATCTCAGCAGGATCGTCAACCTGGTCGTGAGCGTCGGCGTCATCGTGCCGCTGGGCGGGACGGACGAGCGCTGAGGCCTACACGTCCAGGACCCTCACGTACTTGGCGTTCTCCTCGATGAACTTGCGCCTCGGCTCCACGTCGTCGCCCATGAGGGTGCTGAAGATGCGGTCCGCCTCCACCGCGTCCTCCATGGTCACCTGCAGGATCGTGCGCGTCTCGGGATCCATGGTCGTGCGCCAGAGCTGATCCGGGTTCATCTCGCCCAGGCCCTTGTAGCGCTGGATGTTGACGTTGGTGTCCTTGCCCTTCTGGAGGCGGTCCACGTACTCATCGCGCTCGTCGTCGGAGAACGCGTAGTGCTCCTTTTTCCCGCGCGACACGCGGTACAGAGGCGGCTGGGCGATGTAGATCATGCCCTCTTCGATGAGCTGGCGCATGTGGCGGAAGAAGAACGTGAGGAGCAGCGTGCGGATGTGCTTCCCGTCCACGTCGGCGTCCGTCATGATTATCACGCGGCCGTAGCGCGTATTGTCCAGGTTGAACTCGTCGTCGCCGATGCCCGTGCCGATCGCCGTGATCATCGTGGCGATCTCGTCGTTGGACAGGATCTTGTCCAGGCGGGCCTTCTCCACGTTCAGGATCTTGCCCTTGAGCGGCAGGATCGCCTGATAGGAGCGGTCGCGGCCCTGCTTCGCGCTCCCCCCCGCCGAATCGCCCTCGACGAGATACAGCTCCGTCACCGAGGAATCGGTGATCGAGCAGTCGGCCAGCTTGCCCGGCAGGACGCTGCCCTCGAGCACGTTCTTGCGCCGGGTCAGGTCCCGCGCCTTGCGCGCGGCTATGCGTGCGCGCGCGCCCTGTACAGCCTTTTCGATGATGCGCTTGGCGTCCGCCGGATGCTCCTCCAGGAACTCGGCCAGCTTTTCGTTGACGATCTGCTCGATCGCCCCGCGCACCTCCGAGTTGCCCAGCTTGGTCTTGGTCTGCCCCTCGAACTGCGGCTCCCGGACGCGCACCGACAGCACCGCGGTGAGCCCCTCGCGCACGTCGTCGCCGGACAGCGATTCGAGGTCCTTCTTCAGCAGGTTGTTGCGGCGCGCGTAGTCGTTGATGGTCCGCGTCAGCGCGGCCTTGAAGCCGGTGAGGTGCGAGCCGCCTTCGTGCGTGTTGATGTTGTTGACGAAGGTGAACGTGTTGTCCGTGTACCCCTCGTCGTACTGGAGCGCCAGCTCCATCTCCGCTTCCTCCCGCGCGGCCGCGATGTAGATCGGCTCCGGGTGGAGCGGCTTGCGCGAACCGCGCAGGTATCCCACGAACTCCTGAATGCCGCCTTCGTAGTGGTAGGTTTCCTCGCGCGGCTCCGACCCGTTGCGGTCCCGCTCGTCGGCCATCGTGATGAAGAGCCCGCGGTTGAGAAACGCCATCTCGCGAAGGCGGTTCGACAGCGTATCGAAGTTGTAGCCGAGCTCGTCGAAGATCTGGTGGTCCGGCTTGAACCTGACCTTGGTGCCGGTCTCCTTCTTGGGCACGCTCCCCACCACCTCCAGCTCGGAGGTCTTGTCGCCGCGCGCGTAGGCCTGCCGGTGCACCTTGCCGTCCCTGCGCACCTCTACCTCCAGCCACTCCGAGAGCGCGTTCACCACGCTGACGCCGACGCCGTGCAGGCCACCCGACACCTTGTACGAGTCCCGGTCGAACTTCCCGCCCGCGTGGAGCGTGGTCATGGCCAGCTCCAGGCCGGGCTTCTTTTCCACGGGGTGGATGTCGACCGGAATGCCCCGCCCGTCGTCGACTACGGTGATGGAGTCATCGGGCCCGATGGTGACATCTATGCGGGTGCAGAAGCCCGCCATCGCCTCGTCCACCGCGTTGTCCACGACCTCGTACACGAGGTGATGGAGGCCGCGCGGCCCCGTCGACCCGATGTACATGCCCGGACGCTTCCGAACCGCCTCCAGTCCCTTGAGGACCTGGATAGCGCCCGCGCTGTAGTCGCCCCCGCCCTTCCTCTTCTCAGCCATCTCTGGTCCGTCCCCTCCGTCGCGCGCCGCCGGCCTCGGTTGGCTCGTCGGCGTCTCCCATCACCAGCCTGATTGCGTCGATACGGTTCCGCTCCTCGCCCCTGTTGACGCGGTCGAGGAGTTGCTTCTCCATCAGCTTCAGCTCCATGAGCCAGGCGCTGGAGCGCACGCCCACGATCAGCGTCCCGCCCACCAGCCGGAGCGGCACGGCCACCTTGGCGATGCGATCGCCCACGCGCTCGCGCCACTCGCCGAACACCCGGCGCCGCTCCACCGCCTCGGCGATGCCGGATTCGGCCAGGTACGCGGTGAGCGCGTCCGCCAGCGGCTCCAGCTTCTTGCGACGCTTGTTCACGCCGCGATCGCCCCGGCCCGGATGGTCCAGCGCTCGAGCGCCACGTCGACGCCCAGGTCCACCTCCTTGGGCGCGGTGACCAGCAGCTGGCCGGCGCCGCGCTCGCCCAGCAAGGCCATGAGTCGACGGCTCCGGCCCGCATCGAGCTCGGCGAAGATGTCGTCCAGCAAGACCAGGGGCTCGCGCTCACGCCGGGCGCGAATCGTGTCGGCCTCCACCAGCCTGAGCGCGACGGCCGCGGTGCGCCGCTGCCCGCCCGAGCCGTAGTCGCGCAGGTCCACGTCGGCGCCTTCCCGTTGCACCAGGCGCAGGGTCAGGTCGTCGCGGTGGGGGCCGACCAGAGTGGTCCCCAGTTCCTCTTCGCGGTGGCGCCGGCGCTCGAGCCCGTGGCGAAAGCTGTCTGCCAGACTCGGGCCCTCCTCCTCGGCGTCCAGCGCGCCCGGCTCGGCCGCCCCGAGCGAGCTCTTGTAGCGCAGGGACATGCCGTGGCCGTCGCCCACGGCGCGGCAGTACTCCTCGAACGGCGCGGCGTACTCCGCGGACCAGCGCCGCCTGGCCTCCAGCACCGGCACACCCCAGCGCACCAGCGCCTCGTCCCAGGGGTGCCGGTCCGATCCGGCGCCGGACCGGAGCAGCGCGTTGCGCTGCCGTAGCGCGTGCTTGTAGCGCTGAAGCGCGTCCACGTACCCGGGCTCGTTCAGCGACAAGAGGACGTCCAGAAAACGGCGGCGCTCGGCCGGCGATCCGGCGACGAGGTCGATGTCGGACGGCGAGAACACCACCACCCCCACCTCACCCAGCGCGTCGCCCAGTCGCTCGGGTTCGACGCCGTCCACGCGCACCCGCTTGCGCCGGCCCTCGCGCAGATACCCGGCGGTCACTTCGACCGTCCGGTCTCCCACCGCGAAGGCGCCGGACACGAAGAACCCCGCCTCCCCGAAGCGGGCGAGCTGTTCGTCGGGCGCGCCCCGGAAGGAGCGGAACGCCTCCAGGTAGTAGATACCCTCCACCAGGTTGGTCTTCCCCGAGCCGTTGTCGCCCACCAGCGCGACGCCCTGCTCGGGCATGGCCAGGTCGGCGGCCGCGAAGTTCCGGAAGTCGCGCAGGCGGAGCGAGCCGCAGCGCACGCACGGCCGCGCCTGGGGCGCCTGGAGGTCGCCGGGATATGGTGCCTCGCCTGACTCCGGGACCGGGGCGGGAATCGCGATGGCGCTCACGCTGAAAGGGCCGGCTTCGTGGACCCGTGAATCTACGCGCGCGCACGCGCGCGAGGCAACACCAGCCGTCTTCGGCCGATCGGGGGCGGCCTACCGGCCCCGAAAATCGGCGGCGCGTTTGTCCAGAAAGGCCCGCATGCCCTCGCGCATGTCGTCGGTGCCCGCCAGCAGCCCGAAGAGATTGGACTCCAGACGCTGGGCGTCCTCGGTGGTGCCGTGATAGGCCGCGTCCACGGCCTCGAGCGCCATGGTGAGCGCCACCGGACCATTCCGCAGAATCTTGCCGAGCAACTCGAGGGCGGCCTGTCTGGCCTCGCCCGCGGGCACCAACCGGTTGGCGAGGCCGATCCGGTGCGCCTCGGCGGCGTCGATCATCCCTCCCGTCAGAATCAGCTCGAGGGCGCGCCCGCGGCCGACCAGCCGCGCCAGCCTTATGGTGCCGCCGTAGCCGGGAATTATCCCGAGCTTCACCTCCGGAAGCCCGAAGCGAGCGTTCTCCGACGCCACCCTCAAGTGGCAAGCCAGCGCCATCTCGAGTCCCCCGCCCAGGGCGAATCCGTTGACGGCCGCGACCACCGGCTTGCCCAGCGTCTCGATCGTCCGCAGGACCGCCTGGCCCTTCCGCGACGTGGCGATGCCGTCGAGCGGACCCATGCGGGCGAGCTCACCGATGTCCGCTCCGGCGACGAACGCCTTCTCGCCGGCTCCGGTCAGGACGACTCCTCCCACGGCCTCGTCTCCCCGCAGGTCCTCGAACGCGGCGCCGATTTCGCCCACCGTGTCGTCGTTCAGCGCGTTGAGCTTGTCGGGGCGATTCACGGTCACGACGGCGACGCGGTCCTGCCGCTCGACGGTCAGGAATTCGTAGGAATCGGGCATGGTATTCGGCTCCGGGTGGCCCGGCCCCGCGCGTCGGGACCGGGTCGGCGCTTGCGCCGGGCTCGCGCCGCGCGAATATGGACCGCGGATCGGGGCGGCACCAGGCCAAACGCGGCCCCTGGCTACTAATCGAGAAACCCGGCGCGCCAACCGTGAACGTCTTCCTGAACGGCTCCATCATGCCGCACCACGAAGCGCTCATCCCCGTCACGGACCGGGGCTTCCTCTTCGCCGACGGAGTCTACGAGGTCGTCCGCATCTACGGGGGCAGAACGGCGTTCTTCGCGGAGCACATGGCGCGGCTCCGCAGAGGACTCGCCGAGCTGCGCATCGACCCGTCCGCCGCCGATGGCGTCGAGGCGATCGCGGGCGCGCTAATCGCGGACAACGGACTCGCTGACCAGGACGGCATCGTCTACGCTCAGGTGACCCGCGGAGCGCCGCCGAATCGGTCCCACGCGTTCCCGCCCGATACGCCGCCGACGGTGTACACGGTGGCGCAGCCTCACCCCCGACCTTCCAACGAACGCTTCGATGCGGGCGTCGCCGCGACGCTGGTCCAGGACACGCGCTGGAAGCGCCGGGACATCAAGTCGATAGCGCTGTTGCCGAACGTGCTCGCCAACCAGGAGGCGCACGACCGCGGCGCGTTCGAGGCGCTGTTCGTCGAGGACGGCCACGTGCTGGAGGGGTCGCGCTCCAACCTGTTCGCGGTGCACGGCGGCGCGTTGCTCACGCACCCGCTGACCTCGGAGATCCTGCCGGGGATCACGCGTGCCGCGGTCGTGCGCGTCGCGCGTGAGTCAGGCATGGAGGTCCGCGAGGCACCCATCCCGCTCGAGCTTCTCGACGCCGTATCCGAGTTGTTCCTGACGGGGACCACCACCGAGGTGATGCCGGTCGTGCGGGTGGACGGCCGCGCCGTGGGCGGCGGCGTTCCCGGCCCCGTCGCGGGTGCCCTTCAGGAGGCCTATCTGCGCTATGCGCTGAACCCCGGCCACGAGACGGATCGATGACTCGGGCGTGGCCCGGGCGTCGCCTTGCGGGTCCGCGGCGGCGTCCATACCGTTCCTGCCACGCCGGCGCAGAGGCCGGTTCGCTACTCCCCGAAGACACGGATGCCCCGCGATGAGTCGCTCGCTCAACAAGGTCATGCTGATAGGCAACGTCGGCGCCGAACCCGAGATCCGCACCACCGGCTCGGGCACTCGCCTGGCCAAGATATCGCTCGCCACCAACCGCGCGTTCTCCGACCGCTCGGGACAGCAGCAGGAGAAGACGGAATGGCACCGTCTCACCTTCTGGGATCGGCTGGCCGAGATCGTCGAGCGCTACGTCAAGAAGGGCGACCGGCTGTACGTCGAGGGCAGAATCGAGTACAGCACCACGGAGGACAATGGCGTGACCCGCTACTGGACCGACATCGTGGTGCGCGACATGGTCATGCTCGGTAGCGGACCCGGCGGAGAATCCTCGGGCGGCTGGAACCGCAGCGCCGAGCCCGCGCAGGCCCCCGCCCAGGAGGCCACCTTCCAGCCGGACGACGACCTGCCCTTCTAGCAGGCCAACGGCGTGGCGGGCCGGGCGCGCGACCCGGCCACCACGCCGCGCCCGCCCGGCTCCGCCCCGTTTCTCGTCGCCCTTGACGGGCTTTTTCTTTGAATATATCAATAAGTGGTGACTTATGAATCGATACTGCAAGCGCTGGGCGACCCGACCCGGCGCGAGATCTTCGACAGGCTGCGGGCGTCTCCCTCCGCGGTAGGCGTGCTCGCGCAGGCAATGCCGGTGTCCCAGCCGGCCGTCTCGCAGCACCTGCGCGTGCTCAAGGAGGCAGGCCTCGTCGAGGCTTCGGCGGAGGGCCGCCGTCGCATATACCGGGCGCGCCTGGATGGCCTGGCGCCGCTTCGGTCCTATCTGAAGGGGATGTGGAGCGACGCCCTGGGCGCGTTCTCGGCGGCCGCGGAGGCGCGGGCCGCGACCCGGGATTGAACCTCAGACACCCGTAAGCAGGAGCCGTATCCGATGTATCCGATGGACCTGTCGCCTTTGGTCAAGACCGTGCGCGTGCCTCTCGGCGAGCGCGAAACGTTCGACCTGTTCACGAGCGGGATCGGCGCCTGGTGGCCGCTCGCCACCCACTCGGTGGGTCTGGATAGGGCGGTAGACTGCGCGTTCGAGCCGCGCGTGGGCGGACGCCTGTTCGAGACGCTCTCGGATGGCAGCGAGAAGCCCTGGGGCGTGGTGACCGAGTGGCGTCCGCCGCGGCGCTTGACCTTCAGCTGGCACCCGGGGCGGGATGCCGAGACCGCGCAGGAGGTGGAGGTCTCCTTCGCGCCCGAGCCCGGCGGCGGCACCCTGGTGCGGCTGGAACACCGCGGCTGGGACCTGCTCGGCGACGAGGCCGAAGCCATGCGTGGGAACTACGACGGCGGCTGGGATGGAGTGCTGGACCAGTTCGTCCAGGTGGCCGAAGGGGCACCGGTCTAGGAGCGGACCCGGCGGCGGGCCCCGGGCGCCCCCTACCAAGAGCGCCCGGGGCCCACTCAGTCGTCGTCGTCGAAGCGCGCCCGCCGCTTGCGACCCCGCAACAACCCCAGAGCCAGTCCACCCACGAAGGCCCCGGCGAGCGCCAGGAGCTCCTTGCCGGATACCAGCTCGCGAAGCTTGGCCGGCAGATCCAGCCCCTTCCGCAGGTGGGCGCGCTGGACCCCGAGACGCCCCTTGAGGAGGTCTGCGTTGGCGGCGAGCCGGGCGCGCGTCGCGGCGATCTCCGCGCGCGCGTCCGGTACGGTTCGCGGCGCCGCCGACGGGGAGCTCGGGTCGGCGCGGCGCGCCGGCACCGGCAGCGTGGCGCCGGTTCCGGCCGGCCGCCGGGTGGGCGGAGTGCTCAAGGACGAGCCAGGCGCGCGCGCACGGCGTCGCGGCGGGAGTCCAGCGCGGGGAGTTCGGTCACCTCCAGCTCCGAGGCGTCGAAGAAACGCGCCTCGCGCTCGTCGTCGAGCAGCACCCCCGCGCGGGTCCGGGCGTACTGCGTCGCCTGGATCACCACGCCGGTGCGACCGACCAATCCCTCCTCGAGAGGCAGCCCTCCACGCCGTACGCGGACACGCGTGCCTTGGGGGAACGCCGGCAGTGCGATACCCATCGCGCCACTCCTGAGACCTGAGTTACCGGGGACGCGGACGATGATCAAAGCCGGTGTCGGACGCAACGGCGCCTTTCGGTAGGCCGCCGCGCCACCCTATATTCGATGCGTCGAATCGTGACCCGCGACCTTGGACGCGCGGAGCCCACTCTCAAGTCATCCGCAGGAGCCTCGAACCGTATGAGCAAGAGCGCCGTGATGGCCGTTGGGGGCGGCATCGGCTTCCTTTGGGTAGCGCTGGCCGTGCTGTCCTCGATGAGTGCGATCCAGGGGTTGCAGAACGACCGATTCGACTGGTTCATGGGGTGGGGGTTGGTGGGGGTGTTGCTGTTCATCGCGGGCTTGGCCGCGCTGGTAGGCACCTGGAACCACCTCTATCGAGTCCTGCGCGAAGACTAGGGCGGCGTGTCCGTGCTGGCGGACTTCTCGCGGCCCGGCAATCCCACGCCGCCGCCCACCACCGCGCCGCCGCGCGCGCGTGGCAGGTCGTTCGGGTTCGTCGAGCGTGACGGCGAACGCTGGACCGTCTTCCTGGTCACCTATCCCCTCGACGACGGCGCCTGGCGCGGGTATCTGTCCTTCCGCCCCTCGTCCGCCAGGTCCACCGAGCCGGAGGTTCGCACCGCGGACCTGTGGATCGAGGGGACCGAACAGGCCGTGGCGCAGCGAGCGCGCGGTCTGGGGCGGCCGCTCGTCATGTCCCTCCTGGGCTCCGCGGTCGAGGTGCACGAGCGCCGCAGAGGCTATTCGGCGGATCTGCGCCAGTGGTTCAGGGGGCTCCTCGGGCAACACGCGGCGTCGCTCGCGCCGGACATCGGCAGGGCGGACGACGACGTAACCATCCCCCACCTCCGGTCGCTGTACGAGTCCTACCGCATCGACCAGATGGCACACCTCATTTCGCTCATTCCCGAGGAGCACTTCGACAGCCTGGTCACGCGCGTCCTGGAGGGTCGCAAGGTGGACTTCTCCAGCCGCGACCGCCTGCAGATAGCTTTGCTCGTGGTGCAGGACCTGGAGCGCTACCTCCCCCTGCCCCCGTTCGAGGTGTGGTCCGAGGACTATCTCCTGCACAAGGACGTCTACCACCGCTACGCCCACGCGCTGCACCGCGAGGGTGACCTGGGCTGAAGCGGCGCGCCGCTCGCCTGCCATACCGATCGCTCCACCGTCCGCCGATTCCGTTCGCCGACGCCCGATTGACTCTCCGGGCCGCCGCGCGCACAATTCGCGGCCCGCTCGTCCGCGATTGTACCGGTACAAGCGTTCCGTAGCGGGATCCGGGGCCTGCTCCGCGGGGGTTAGGCCCATGGGCGCGCCACAACCAGAAGGACAGTGATGCAGACGACCAGCACACCTCCCTCCACCGAGCGGGCGGTCTGGGGCTCCAAGCTCGCGTTCATTTTCGCGGCCGCGGGCAGCGCCATCGGCCTGGGCAACATCTGGGGCTTTCCGACCACCGCGGCCCTCAACGGTGGCGCGGCCTTCCTGGTGATCTACCTGATCGCGGTCGCCGCGATCGGCGCGCCGGTGATGCTCGCCGAGCTGGCGATCGGGCGGCGCACCAAGCGCAACCCGGTGGGGGCCTTCAGCGCGCTGGCGCCCAAGTCGGCGTGGGTGATCGTAGGCGCCCTGGGCGTGCTGGCGGGGCTGGTGATCCTGAGCTTCTACTCGGTGATAGCGGGCTGGAGCCTGGCGTACATACTCAAGACGGTCACTGGTACCTTCACCGAGGGCGCCGACACCGCAGCCATCTTCAACGACCTGGCGGGTAGCGCGCCCAACGCGCTCTTCTGGCACGGCGTGTTCATGGTGATCACGGTCTACGTGGTCCTGCAGGGCGTGAAGGAGGGCATCGAGCGCTGGACCAAGGTGCTCATGCCGGTGCTGTTCGTGATCCTGCTGCTGCTGATCTTCCGCGCGGTGACGCTGTCGGGCGCGGGCCCCGGGCTGGACTTCTACCTGCGCCCGGACTTCAGCAAGGTGACGGGCGTAACGGTGCTCGCCGCGGTCGGTCAGGCGTTCTTCAGCCTGAGCCTGGGCATGGGCGCGATGATCACCTACGGCTCCTACCTGTCCAGGAAGGACGACCTGGTCAGTTCGTCGCTGCTGGTGACGCTCGCCGACACCACGATCGCGATCATGGCGGGCCTGATCATCTTCCCCACGCTCTTCCACGCGTCCATGGACCCGACGCAGAGCGGCCCGGGGATGGTCTTCGTGACGCTCACCTCGCTGCTCACCGAGATCCCGCCGCAGCCCTACGGCGGCGTGATCTTCGGCACGATGTTCTTCGTGCTGCTGGCGATCGCCGGGCTCACCTCCAGCGTGTCGCTGCTGGAGGTCACCACCGCGTACTTCGTAGACGAGAAGAAGATCAGCCGCAAGAAGGCTTCGATCTGGCTGGGCGTCGCGGCGTTCACGCTCGGGGTCCCGAGCGCGCTCGCCAACGGCGCGGTGCCGTGGTTGAGCAACCTGCCGGGCGTGGGCTTGGACTTCCTGACGTTCATGTTCACGGTGTTCGGCCAGTACGCGTTGGTGATCGGCGCGCTCTTCATCTCGCTGTTCGCGGGCTGGGTCTGGGGCATCAAGGCGGTGGGGGAGGAGGTGCGCGCGAACGACGGCGCCTTCCCGCTGGGCCGCACCTGGGCGTTCCTGATCCGCTTCGTGTGTCCGGTCGCGATCACCGCCCTCTTCTTCCAGCTCATCATTCCGGTCGTACGCGGCCTGCTGTCCTGAGCGCGCGCCGGCTCTGAGGGGAGGATAAAAAAAAGGGGGCGACCCGGCCGGGGTCGCCCCTTTTCTCGTGCGCGCGAAGCCGGACGCCAGGGGCGCCGGCGTTGCCCGCTAGTGTGCCGGCGCGGAAGTCGCGTGCGCACCGAGGCGCGTGATGCGCACGCGGGGCAAGGCGGCACGACACGCCGTAGCCATCGCTACGGCAAGGAGTTCCAACGCCGCCTCCGCGGGATGCAGCGCGAGCCGAATGCCTACGGGACTTCTGCAACGGTACACTAGAGGCCCAGGTCGTTCACCACCGGCGACTCGCCCGTGTAGTCGTAGAAGCCCTTGCCGCTCTTCCGGCCGTAGTAGCCCATTGAGATCATGCGCGTGAGCAACGGAGGCGGCGCGAACCGCGTCTCCCGGAACTCGTCGAACATGATCTCGGCGATCGCGTGGAGCGTGTCGAGGCCCACGAAATCGCCCAGCACGAACGGGCCCATGGGATAGCCCGTGCCCAGCGTCATGCCCTTGTCGATGTCGGCCACGCTACCGAGCCCCGCGTCGAGCCCGCGGATGGCGTCCAGCATGTACGGAACCAGCAGCCGGTTGACGATGAAGCCCGACGTGTCCTTGGCGACGATGGGCTCCTTGCCGAGCGACCGGGCGAAGTCGAACGCGGCGCGAAACGCCTCGTCGCTGGTGGCGATGGTACGCACGACCTCCACCAGCTTCATCACCGGCACCGGGTTGAAGAAGTGCAGCCCCACCATGCGGTCCGGCCGCTTGGTGGCGGCGGCCATGTCCACTATGGTCAGCGAGCTGGTGTTGCTCGCGAAGATCGCCTCGGGCCCGCACAGGCCGTCCAGCTTGCCGAAGATCTCGCGCTTGAGGTCGAGCTGCTCGGTGATCGCCTCGATCACGATGCCGGCCTCCGCCAGGTCGCCCAGCTCCGTGGTGAACGACAGGCGCCCCAGAGCCGCGTCGCGGTCGGCGGCGTCCAGCTTGCCCTTGTCCACCGCGCGGCCCAGGCTCTTCTCGATTCTCGCGCGCGCCTTCTGCGCGAAGTCGTCGTTCACCTCGCGCAGGAGCGTTTCGTAGCCTGCCTTCGCGGACACCTCCGCGATGCCGCTCCCCATCAGGCCGCCGCCGATCACGGCGACCTTTCCGATCTCCGCCATTGTGCCTCGCTGTCGTGGTTGGAACCGAAACTCTCTCGCGGGCCGGGACCTCAGTTGGGCCCGCGAATGCGGCGCTTGGAGGCGGCCGCCTCCACCCTGTCCAGCAGCCCCTCGAGCTCCGTGGCGGCCCCGCGCAGCCGCCTCCGGAACGAGGCCGCCGCCATCTTGAACGCCGCGCCCATGCCGGCGGCGAAGCCTACGAGCCCAGCCCCGGACGCGGCGAGCGCGACCTCCGGGGCGCCGATCCCGCCGAGCGCGGCTGCCACCGCGGCGAACGCGCCGGCGCCGATCGCGCCGCCCAGGGCGACGCCGCCCGCCACGCCCCCGGCGACGTACTCGCGTCGCTTGTTGGTCAGGTCCACGTCCACCATCAGGTGCGCGCTGGCGTCATCCAGCGCGCGCAGCGCGACGTCCACGGACTCGGCGCGGCCGACCAGGTGACGCTTGCTGGAACGCTTGAACCCGCGCGCGATCGCGGACGCCATGTCCGCGGCAGGGGCCAGCTTCATGCGCCCCGCGCGATCGCGCACCACGCTGAGATACTCCCGTTTGATCAGGTGTTCCCGGATCGCCTTCTCGACCGAACCCTCGGGCGCCGCGATGGCGCGGACGGCCACGATATCCGCGTCGCCCAGCAAACGGGCGACGAGTCCTCCGGACTGCGCAGCAGGCTCTCCGGCAGGCAGCTCGAACATGGCTTGCCTGGCGAGCCGGGCGGGCAGCCCCAACTCCTCGGCGATGCGCAGGACCTCGTCCTCCGTCAGCATGTCGCCGGTGTCCGCCTCGCGCGCGTACAGCTCGGCCGCGCGCCGGATCACCAGCTCCAGCCGATCGCGCGACACCCGCTCGGGCGCCTCGGGCCGCAGCGACAGGGGGGCGTGGTCGGGCTCGGTCATGCGCGTGCTAGTGTGCCGGCGCGGAAGTCCCGTGTGCACCGAGGCGCGTGATTGCGCCCGCGGGGCAAGGCGGAACGACGCGCCGTAGCCGTCGCTACGGCAAGGAGTTCCAACGCCGCA